>CAIYWZ010000103.1 GCA_903930075.1 uncultured Alphaproteobacteria bacterium
CCCACCTTTTCGTAGTCAAAGAAATTCCCCACAAGGGAAGCGCAAATTTCCATGAATTCTTTGAATTTAAGCAGATCTTTAATTCCGTGGACGTTTTTAACTTCGCGCTCGAGATAATTTTCGATATAATCTGGAAAAAAGCTCTGGGGGATCTGCCCATTCACATACAAAATGGGGTATCCACCTTTATACATCGCCTCAAACGGATCTGTGCATTTTGATTCCTGGAGAGTAAACGGCAAGAGCTTAACCAGGGCCGCCCGTCCTACCATCGTCTCTTTAATTTGCGCATCAAAAAGGTAGTTATGAGATCCAGTCAGAACAAAACGTGTGGGAACGGCTGTTTTGCCTTCCTTACGGAATTCATGACGGATTTCGTCGGAAACGGTTTTGAGGATTTGCGTCATCTCTGGAATATAATGAAATTCATCAAAAATTGCCCCTTCCATGCAGTGTGTGCGCACAAATTGATCTGGGTCTTTAGAGATCATTTTAAAAGTTGAGGCCTGTTCTAAATCATAGTAGGGAAGGTGTGGAAAATATTTTCGGATCATCTCTGTTTTTCCCGACTGCCTGGGCCCCATGACGGAGATGATGGGGTAATTCTGGGATTGGATGTTGATCAGTTCCTCAATTTCCCGGGTGATATAAATTTCTTTGGATGTCATTGTATTTTAACCTTTATTCATATTTCATTTGTAATGATACCACAGGAAATAAGGTTTTGACAAAGGAAAAAATTGTATTGAAATTTAAACGTTTTGTTAATCTTTTTGTGAGAGTCTATTTAAAAGTGAATGACATGTTCGGTTTTATACAAAAAATCAATATATGAAAGGAAGAAATTAAAATGACATTTTTAAAGACACTGATAACAGTTTTACCCGTCGTGATTATGATTGCGGGGGGGGGTACCTTCTTGTGTGAATGCTGATTCCACGCAACAAGAATCAAATGCTCGACTCATACGAGGGGATGAGAACAAAAAAAAGAAAGAAACCACATATACAAAATGTGAGGATGCAATAAAAAAGGCTATAAAGAAGCTTCCCGATGATCATGGTATTTTTGATCTTAAACAACAAACAGCCTGCAGCATCATACATCTCAATAATTTTGATGATAGTAAAGGCTTGTATGAGTTGTCTGCGGATCATTTACTCAAACATAAAAAATATAATACTCTAAGGAGCTTCATAGAATCTTATACAAAAGGAGATTGGAGTCATATTCCTGTAGATGATATTCAAAACACATTAAAAATATTCTACGACACGTATGATACTAAACTGAAGCCGCATGAAAAAACCGGGCACAAGCAGCCCTAATAAGTCTGTAACCCATGATCAACCAACCTCTTGGCACCCAACTGTCAAGAGGCTGTTCTGCAAGAGTAGGCATTTTTTTCAGCTCAAATGAATATATAAAAAAAATCAAATGCCCCTTGTTTTGAGTGCAAATCCGATCTTTTTATATATTTTTAATGGAATCAATGTTTTTGGGCAGAAGCTCCAGGTTCTAGGATCTCGAGAATCTCTCCATAAACTGGATCTTTATCCTTTTTTTCTTTTAATAGATTGATGACGGTTGTCATTTTCTGCTCAAGATATTGCTCTGTTGTGAGATCAAGTCCACCATGATTTTTCAATTTCTGCACAGCAGCTTTATCTTTCTTGACGATCGCCGCCAGATATAAAGCAGATTTAGCAATATCATTAGTATTTATATCCGCTCCACGGTCAATCAACATAAGACATAATTCGAGATCTTCGTTATAAAGAGCAGGTTTAAGAAAACCCTTAAACTTAGATTTGTCTATTTTAGGTGAAGCGAGCAGCTCCTTTACTACATCATATTTCTTCTCGTATATTGCGTGTTTCAGAACAGTGGTATTAGAAATGCCATGGTCTTGGGTAGGATCTGCGCCTTTTGCGATCAGAGTCTTTATAGCGTTTATATCATCGCTCATAGTACCCCACACTTATTTAAAAACCTCAAAAATATAATTTTGTAAAAGCCCCACAAGATAGAGTAGGCGCTGGTTTCCTGGATTGCAGAAATAGTCTTTGAGAAGATCAAAACCGTAAGTGAAGCAGG
>CAIYWZ010000104.1 GCA_903930075.1 uncultured Alphaproteobacteria bacterium
AACCCTGCGGTAGCGGGAAAAGTCGCTCAGAAAATTACCCAGCAAGCCGCAAAGCAAGCAACTCAACAGGCGACAAAACAAGCGACAAAACAAGCCGCAGAAACAACGAAAAAGGTACTCACAAACGCACAGAAAAAAGCAATAAGAAACCACGTAAAATCCTTGAATTCTGCCAAAAATAATGTTAAATATCATGGAAACGATTTAAGAAGTACCAAAAAAACACATATATATAAAATTACAAGGGACGGGAAACCATTTAAAATTGGTGAAGGTTCTCAAGGTGTAACGAAAGATGGTTTATCTAAGAGAGCTGAAACGCAAGTTAAAAAATTAAATAGAGAGAATCCTGGGGAAATATTTGCTTCAGAAATTCTGAGAACATTTCCTAATAAAGCAAAGGCGCGAACCTTTGAGACAAAGTTAATAAACAAAGTACAAGGAAGAGAAGGCCCTGGATCCTTGCCAGGTAACAAAACGAATAGGTGATAGAATGATTGATATGAATAGGCCAAAATTTCAACCTGGAATGGTGAATTTTTCTCATGCTAGAATAAAAGAAAATAATGATTTTTTAACTTTGAAATTGGTGGTAAAAAATATAATTTCTTTGTTGGATGAAAATAATATTTTACAAAATTCTCCGTTCAATTGGATAAATTTTGTTTATCGCTATGGAGAAAATAACATGCTCAGTAAACCAGAGGTAGGAGTTATCAATAAGAAATACGGAGATTTATCAGTAACAGTTGAAATTGATGCAGATTGGATTGAGTATGCATCGTTTAACGATCAAGCTATGCTTGAACAAATATTTGAAGCCGCAGCACTTGAAGCTTTAATCTATGTTGGTAAGAAATACACTCTTCCCATTGATGTTTTAGAAAAGCGTCTCAAAGAGATCGGGGGATTCCCTGAATTGCCTGAAGGATATAAGGGGAAACTTCCTCCAAATCCACGCCGAATTCCAAGAGAAGGGCTTAAGATAGAAAAATAACTTTTAAGTATTGGTTGTGAATGTATCCGTCTCTATAAAACCTATTGGACCAAAGTAATACTTTGGTCCAGAGCGTATAAAATTGAAACAAAAATAATTGAGGAACTAAAAAAAGCGGACCCAAGTGCTCTGCCAGGAAACAAAACCAACAGATAAAGTAAAGGAATATTAAAAATGGAAATAGAAAAAAAGTATCCGTCATTTACCGGAAATATCGTAAATGTAAAATTTTTAAGAATTAAAAAAGACAATGCTAGTATTCTTAGTGGAAAAGCCTCTCAACGTATAAAAAACCTACTGGATGAGATACATTTTTTGGAAAATGCTCCGTTCATATGGATGACGGTTGTTTATCAGTATGCTGACGCCAATAAATTTAGCAAGCCTTGGTTAGGCAGAATCAATAAAAAGTACCACGATCTACCAGTCAACATTGACATCGACTCCGATTGGATTGAATATGCATCATTTAACGATGAACCCATGTTAGAGCGCGTTTTTGAAGCTGCGGGGCTTGAGGCCGTCATTTATGTTGGGAAGAAGTATAATCTTCCCACAGAACCTCTGGAAGAGCGCCTGAAA
>CAIYWZ010000105.1 GCA_903930075.1 uncultured Alphaproteobacteria bacterium
CAGGAGGTCTTGTCGGGGGGGCTAGCGTGAGCAAATTTGGTCCACAATTCTTGAACAAACTCGAAGAGACTCTTGCAAGCAAGTTGCCACATATGGCCAAGGGCCCTCTTTCATCAGCTCCGCTTCCAACAAAGATTTCAGAAAAAGTTCAAAGTTCTTTGGGACTTGGGAGGCAACCCACACCAGGCGGCGCTCTTCCATCAGCCACGACTACAACAACGATTTCAGAAAAGGTTCGAAGTTCTTTGGGACTCGGGGGATACTCTTCGCAAGGCAAAACAACTGTGAGTTATGGCAAAACAACAACCCCCAATCCCGCAGCATCGCAGGAAAAAGTTGACTTTAAAACAATCATCTCAAATAATAACACAAACAGCACAACCAGATTTAAGCCTTCAGAACTGGATGCTGCTCGGGGGAGCTTGAAACCGGTTGAGACTAAAACGTATGGCTTTAAATCTGTTTCTGGTATCTTCAGTGAAACTCGGGGAACATGGACTGCTCCTAATGGTACTAAACAAACCTATGAGGTGATTAATCGAACGAATATTAATTGGGACATGATTAGGACAGATGGTGCAAAAGAATTTATTGGTAAACCCAATCTTGAAGCTGCTTTAGGAGGGGTTCGTCCTCAACTTCCAGATGGTTTTTTTGCTACGCTGCATCACATAGGTCAAGATTCTAGAGGACCTTTAATTGAAGCAAGCACAAAATATCATGGCGTGAATCGTGGCGCAGTCCACAATATTACTCATAGTATTCACGGAAGAAATAAGCCGCATCCCACGCATCCTGTAGATCAAGATATTTTTAAAAAAGAATCGGCTAGTTATTGGAAAGAAATGGCTAAACAAGAGATAGCTAAAAAAGGAGGTTCTAAATGAATACTGATGCCCTTGAAAAGAGAATTATCAAAATTCTAGGCAATCATTCTCTGAAAAATGAGGAGATAAATAATGTAGAAAATAGCTTGAATATAAAATTTTCGGATATTTTTCTAAAATTGAATAAGTTATGTTCATATGAATATGCGCATACATTTAGTTTTTTTAATTTTGGCAAGAATGGTCCAGATAGTGTTATAGAAACAACTTTAGGTATAAGAGAAAATTACCAAAATTCAGAAAATTTTATAGTCTTATATTTAGATGGTGCAGGGATTGTTCTTTTAAATGTAGCAGATGAAAAATCGCCGGTAATATGGTGTTCTGTATATGATATTGAAAATGTTTTTAATAATTTACCATTAACCGCAAAGCATCAATTTTTCCCAACATTCGCAGATTTTTTTACTTATCTTTTGGATGAAGAAGAGGAGATGCGTAGAGAGGAGGCTGCTGAAAATTGAGTCTTGCAATAGCTGTCTCCAATAATACTATTGGATCAAAGTACCACTTTGATCCAGGGTGTATCTCGCCCGATGCAACGGCAACATCCACGGGCGGCATAGGATTTAACGTGGGCTTTGGGACAAGCAAATCCATACACACGGAAAGCTCTGGAAAGGCACGGATAGTACCTTTGCGCGAAGGCGACAAACGCACAAATAAGGAAGTGGAAAAAGTTCACGACTTCCGTTCCAAAAGGTTTGCCGCCAGCAATACTGGATTGATGTTTACCGAAAATAACAACGGCAAAATATCAACTGTGGGCTTTGATACAAGTCTTTGGAATATGGCAAGCAACATGAAAGGCTTTGTCGATAACACAGGAGACGCCATCG
>CAIYWZ010000106.1 GCA_903930075.1 uncultured Alphaproteobacteria bacterium
CGATCCAGTCAAAACAAAGCGTGTGGGAAGGGCCATTTGGTCTTTCTGGTGGGCTTCCTCGAGGAGTTCATCGGAAACGGTTTTTAAGATTTCGGTCAGTTCTGGAACATAATGAAACTCATCAAAAATCACGCCGTCCATATAATTCTCGCGCACAAATTGATCAGGATTTTCACGAACTTTTTTTAAAGTTGCTTTTTGTTCCAAATCAAAATACGGCAAGTGGGGAAAGTATTTTCGAATGAGTTCCGTTTTCCCCGATCTCCTGGGGCCCATCACCGAGAGAATCGGATAATGCTTGGTCTGCGCATCCATCCACGCCTGAACTTCCCGGATGATATATCTTTTGTCTGATATTGCCATTTGTATGTACCTTTATAAAATTTGATAGACCTTTATACCATAATGCAAGAGGGTTTTACAAAGAAAAAAAGTCATCGGACATGGGTGTCTTGTGAGTCCCCTACGCATTCTTCTTCCCAGAAAAAACAATCACCGACAGGATCATCGATCCTGTAAGAAACTTGAGATCTGATGGGGCAAGGCCCAGGGTTAAGGCAAAGCCTTGAATTTGTTGATAAATGAGGGCTCCAAGGATTGGGGCGGCGAGTTGTCTTTGGAGGGACTGTGTGCCTAAGATGACCTCACCAATCATGAGGGCTGCAAGGGCGTGGATCACTATTCCGATACCCATATTGATATCCCCATACCCTTGAATTTGGACCATGAGACTTCCCGAAAAAGCGCATAGGGCGTTGCTGATGAAAAATCCCAGCATTGTGTATGAATTTAAATTGATGCTTTGGCGCTCTCCAAAAAGGCTATTGAGTCCGATTGTTCGAAACCGAAGGCCTTTTTCCGTTTTGAGGAATAAAAGGAGAACAGCGGCAGTGGAGATGAGGCAAAGCGCAACGATTGCAATATCAAGGACAAGGTTTTTTGAAAACAGGCTCTTGTATTCAAAAATCGCCATATTTGGTTTTCCCATGAGTCTTAAATTGATGCTGTAGACCATGGTGCTCAAAATGATTCCGCCAAGCAACGTGCCCACTTTAAATCTTAAATATAAAATGGCCGTTGCAACCCCGAGCAGCCCTCCTGCAACGCATCCAAATAGAATGGAGACCAGAGGTGGAAAGCCAAAAATCAGGAGAACGCAGGAAAAAATGGCCCCTAAAGAATATGCGCCCTCCCCGGTTAAATCGGGTAAATTCATCAATCTAAAGGGAATCAAAATGCCAAGGGCGATAATGCCAAGGACAAGGCCCTGTAATATCCCCGTTGGCGCCAATTCAAGAAACATATCCATCATTCTAACGCTCCATATTTTTGTAAAAGGTCATCGATACAAAGGTTTTCCTTCCCTTCTTTCACATCCAACACAATTTCTCCCCGGTTCATGATGATTAAACGATCCCCATAACGCAGGGCATCTTTTAAATGGTGGGTGACCATGAGTGTTGTCAGCTTCTTGTTTTTAACCTTTTGAGCTGTGTATTCCATTAAATGACTTTGCGTTTTTGGATCTAAAGCGCTTGTGTGCTCATCTAAAACCAGCAGCAAAGGATCTGATAAGGTAGCCATGAGGGTTGCGATGCTTTGACGCTGCCCCCCTGAAAGAATGTGAAGCGGCTGCATAATATACTTTTCCAACCCCAACCCCAGTTCCTGGATCAAAGACTCCATTTCGTCTTTTTTGTTGTGATAAAAACGCAAAACCCCGCTTTTCCCCCGCAAGGAACTCAAAACCATATTTTCCAGCAAGGTCATCTCCTGGACCGTTCCCTTGGTAATATCCTGGGCAACGCTGCTGATCATTTTTGCCCGTTTATATAAAGGCCAGGATGAAATTTCTTGGGATGCAAGGAAAATCTTCCCAGAATCAAGAGCATACTCACCCGTAATGGTTTTGAGCAAACTCGATTTCCCCGAACCATTGCTCCCCAAAATCACACAAAACTCCCCCTCTTGAATTTCCAAATTGATCCCTTTAAGAATAGGTTCAAAATGGTGGGGGAAGGATTTATAAATATTTTCCAAACGCAGCATGATGATCACTCAATCACGGTGATATGCGTTAAATCTTCCGGAATACTGATCTTGAACTTTTCCATTTGTGGTTTGCTGATAAAGCCACGGTGATCCTGGCGTAAAGGCTGCGTGGGGGCAATATCTTGTGGCAATTGCTTTGCCAAGATTTTCTCAACAAGTTTGCCTGTGTTCACCCCAATTTGATAATGATTCACACCAAAACTTCCCAGAACATGGTGCGCGTAAACGGCTTCTGGATCTGCGTTGATGATGGGAATTTTCATGTCATTGGCGTTTGAAATAATCACAGGAAGCGCCGGCTGAATCGGGCCGCTGAGCCCCACATAAATCACATCCACTTTATCCTTAAACCCCCGCATTCTCAAAGGAATATCCAACGATTGCTCAATGGGAATGGCCATGAGCTTAAGCCCCACTTTTGACGTTGCATCTTCCATCATTTTAAGCAACGCCACATCATTGGCCTCCCCGGTGGCATAGAGCATACCGATTGTTTTAACCTTTGGCATCAATTTTTGCACAAATTCAATCATCATCCCCAAATCTTGCTTTTCCGATGTCCCCGTCATATTCTGGCGCCTATCCAGGAGTCCGGCGTCTTTTGGATCTGTAATACATGAAAAAACAAGCGGAATATCAAGAATTTTATTTTTAGCCGTTTGCGCAACGGGCGTGGTCATCACAACAATCACATTAGGTTTGCTCGAGGAAAGCTTTGAGAGCATTTGACCAATCAAAGGGGGCTGAAAATTCACATCCAAAACCTCAAACCGAACATCCGGGTGATCACTTTTAAGCGATTCCTGAAGCCCCTTGATCGCCTCGTGTAACGATGAATGCGGCCCATAATTGGCAATCCCCACCAGCGGCCCCTTTAATGCGGGATCATTTTGCGAGAGAAAAAAAACAGATGTGAAGATAATAACAGATAAAACAATAATAAAAAATTTAGACATTTCATATATTCCTTTGCAGATAAAAATTTCAAGTTCAATAATAGTTTAGGCAGACAAATAAAATTAAAGTCGCCAACGCCAACGATTACTGATCAAGTTTTTTACAAACAAAGCAAACATATTTAAATCAAAACTCCAAAAAATCAATTTCAATTATGAGTAGATCATACTTTGAATTAAAAGTCAAGAAATCTTGTTGCATAAAAATCCAAAACTCATGAGACAGAGGCATCCACCCCCGAAGCTTCAAGCTCATCTAACTCTTTTTCCTGAATATCTGTAATCCGATTGGCATCATCAAGAGACATCATACATCCGCCATGTTCATACGCACGGTAATAGGCCTCATAGGCCGCATCTAAGTCTTTCTCTATGCCCCATTTTCCCTCTTCATACATTTGCCCTAAAAGACGCGAAGCCGGACCATATCGTTTATCCAACAGCCAATTCAAAATCCGTCTTGCCTCTTCAAACTGTTGCTTTTCTTGTAAAACAAGGACGTTTTCGTACTCTTCTTTCAGCAATAGGTCTTTGTGGTGGTCGGAACCTGCTTTTTCAAAATATGCTAGAGCTGTTTCGAGATTTTTTTCTACTCCATAGATCCCAAGTTCATACATAATTCCTATACGGACGTTTGCTTGTCTTCTATCTTGGTCATGAGCTGCAATATCATGAGCGAGTTCCCCTAAAAGCCTTCTGGCTTCTTTATAATCATCAAGCACTTCCTGTGGTGTCTTCGCGAAATATCCAGAAGTGCTACTTTCTAATAACATAGTGGCAATTCCATAACGATCATCCCTACGGTCGTGTTTATCTTCTTTAATAGGGGGGGGGCTTTTTCCTGACTCTGACAAATTTGATCATGCAAAGTAAGGTTTTCGACGGATAGCGACTCTTCGCTAGAGGTCCGCTCTGAATTGTTGTCAGGAAAATCAAGGTCATGGGTCATTGCCCACAGGGGGATGGCGAACAGTAAAATAACGTTTAAAATCCAAATTTTGTAGATATTCATTTTATTCTCCAATATTGATTTCTCTATTTTCATTGTACATATATTTGCCAAATATTTGCACGTATTTTTAAGAAGTCGCTACTTTCTTTTTTGGATCACAACACCTGGAGCTTTGGAAATGCTTTTCTTAAACCTCTGGGCAAAAGACTCTTGCAAGTTTTGCATCAGAATCATCTCTCATTCTTCATCATCTGACCAAGTTAGTGTGATACGATCGGCATCTGCGAGTGAGCTACGGTGGCCATGCTGATACGCAAAGTAATACGCTTCATAGGCGGCATCTAAATCTTGCTCCACGCCGTATTTTCCCTCTTCATGCATTTGCCCCAAAAGATGGGAAGCAGGACCATAGTCTTTACCGACCAGCCAATCTAAGATGTTCTTTGCCTCTTGAAACTCTTGCTTTTCTTGTAAACGAAGGACATTTTCGTATTCTTCTTTCAGCAGTAGGTCTCTGTGGTGGTCGGAACCTGCTTTCTCGAAATATGCAAGGGCTGTTTCAAGATCTTTTTCTACTTTGTCTGTATCGTATTGATACATAAGCCCTAATTCGATGTTTGCATCTATTTTATTGCTATCAGAAGCTTTTGGATCATCAGCTAGTTCTTCCAAAAGCCTTTGAGCCTCTTTAAAATCATCCAGGACTTCCTGGGGTGTTTTAGCAAAATATCCTGAGGTACTACTTTCTAGCAACATAATCGCAATACCATATCGATCATCGCTGCGGCAGGTTGTAAATTCTTCAACCGGTGTTGTTGCTTTTTTATCATTCAAAATGGAAAGTGAGTCTTCACTAGAAGTACGCCCTGCATCTGCATCTTCATCTTGAAAAGGAAAGTTATGGTCCATTGCAAACAAAGGATTTTCTAGGAATAAAACAACATTTAAAATCCAAATTTTATACATATTCATTTTATTCTCCAATATTAATTTCTTTATTTTCAGTATACATATTTT
The DNA here is from genome assembly GCA_903930075.1 of uncultured Alphaproteobacteria bacterium. GTDB lineage: Bacteria > Pseudomonadota > Alphaproteobacteria > CAIYWZ01 > CAIYWZ01 > CAIYWZ01. Next base: position 4,978 of record CAIYWZ010000106.1, read on the forward strand.
TGCAATATATTTGCACTTATTTTTTATCATTTTCTGGCATTTTCTGTGATTTTTTTTCTTTTTTTCTCAAAAAAGCTCTATGTTTAGCTTGAGCCGTGCTGTCTTCTTGTTCGGGTATAACCCATGATGAAATAGAGGAGCTCCTTGAGCTCGTCCTGATTTCTTCTGGGTTGTAAAGAGAATTCAGCGCCGTTCCCTGATCAAATTCGATGTTTTTCATTATTTCTAGATTATTTAACATTTCTATCCAGGACTCATCGTTCAGTAATACTTGCCGGATAATGGAAGATCTTTCATAAAAATGAGCTGTAGATCCTTGATAGGCATAACGCGGGCGGCGGTTTTGCGATAACAAAAGGGTCATTTCAGAAATTCCATCGAGCAGATTGACTCGTGGAAATCCAATAACAGCTCTTTGTTCCTCAAGACTTCGCCATAGAGCGTTTCTTCTACTGTTGTCTTGCTCTTCGTAAATCCTCCATAATCGATTATCGACCTTCGTTAAAATTTTTACGTATTTCTCTGGTTTATTTAAAAAATGCAAAACATGTATCAACTCGTGCCCTAAAACAAAATAAAAAGGATAGAGAGTTTTTCCGCATTCATAAAATTTTTCGAGGTTCTCATTGACATCTTTTTCAACCTCACACCCCAAACTTTCAGCAAAAACTTCATAATCTCCAGCAGCAAGCATATCTTGAATTTTTTCAATATTAATTTCTAGAGAAAAATTGGTGTAACAAAAGCAATGACTTGCCCCAGGTTTAATCCGTAATTTGCGGTCTTGTACTTTGGATTCGATAGAAATAATTAATCTTGCTCCCTTGGGATTTTCGTAGAGTTTTTCTAACTGTCCATCGATAAATTCCAGACATTCTTGCGGAAAACTCGAATCATAGAAAATATAAGGTACGACGTTGGATGAAGATGCAAAAGACTTCTTGATAGATCCTAAAAGGCAGAAGAAGACTATCGAAACTTTTATCATGATAAGCATATCTTATTCCTTTCAAATTTGAATATATTGATGAAACTACGTTATCAGACGATTACTAAAAAAATCAAGAAATATATTGGCATGAAACAGCTCTAAAAAACAATCTCAAGCTCTTAGAAGAATAAACTCATCGGACATGACTGTCTTATGCTCACAAAAATAGATTCCCTTTAATCATTCGTTAATTTTTTCTCTTTAATCTCACTTTTATGTTGGGTTTGAAAAGGAGCGGTTATCTTGCGTTTTATAGTGTTTATTTTTCTTATGGCGTTACCTGCATCAGGTGATTATATAAGGTCAGGGACTGCGTTTTCAAGTTATGTAGATTTTGCCGTTACCAAAGCTCAGGAAGCTGTGGCGATTGATCATCCCGCACAACAGGTGGGGTATACACAATCGTGTTCAGGAGTGCTGTTAGATCCTTGGACGGTTTTGACCGCGGGGCATTGTGTCACAGATACAAATTTAAAATTATTACCCAATCCTAATTTATACACAATCAGTTATGGAATTAATAAAAACAATCCAACATTTGTGGCGACGGGGCAAAGCGTGATTTTACATCCAAATTATGGAAATGCTTCTAATGGCGGTCGTGTTTACGATCTTGCTCTGATTATTCTGTCTACCCCTCTTTACGATGTGCTGCAATATGGGAATCTTGGGACGGTTTCTCCTAAAATTGGAGATGTTCTGACAGGATTTGGGTATGGGATTAAAGGCAATAGTGCGGTGGGGGTGATTAATCCGAATAATCCTAATTTAAATCCTGATTCACCTTATCTTTCTGCGTATCAAAGTATCGTGGACAGAGTCGGCATCACAAATCCACCTTATATGTTTGAAATGCAATTTAGTCAAGCTTTGCAATACGGTGGAAACGCGGCACCTGGGGATAGCGGAGGTGGGATTGAAAATGCCAATGGAGATATCGTTGGTATCACTTCAACAATTGATAGCGTTTCTAACAGCCAAATGCCCCAGCACACGCAAGCAATGGATGTGACGCAGCCAGCTTTGCAAAATTTTATTAAAAGCAATTGGGTCACAACTTCTTCTGCAAATTTTACAGGGACTGGAAATGTGAGTACTGCTGCAAATTGGCAAGGGGGGCAACTTCCTCAAAATGGGAGTTATCATTACTATATATCTAATGTGACAAAAAGTATGACCATTGATAAAACCTGGAATGTGGATGGCGTGCAGATGAATAACGCCAATGCGACGTTTACCGTGAATCAAGGCCAAACGGCAAACTTTTTAAGCGGACTTGATTTGACCTATGGAAGCGCGAAAATCAATGGAAGCTACCAGGGAAAATTTTTAAGAGTCAGCAATGGCTCGACTTATACATCTCCTTCAAAAATAACGGTGACGGGAAACGGATATCTTTTGCTTCAAAATGGCGGAAATGTTGCAACAAAACAGTTTAATATGACCGGGGGACATATTTCTGGAAATGGAACCATTACAGCCTCTTCTGGATTTGCGCATACAAACGGCGTGATTTCGCCTTCCAATTTAAATTTAGCAGGAACACTCAACATCAAAGGAACTTATCAACAAAGCACAGCAAATCCAGTGGTTTGGATCAGGCTTTTTAACGATAAATCCAGCGATCTTTTAGCCGTGACGCAAAACAGCAGCTCGAATTTGAATTTTTACCTTGATTTTCCAGATAAAATTTTGCCCCCTAATACAAGCTTTACGCTTCTTTCAGCCTCCACCCCAGGGACAAAAACAACGCCTTCGATTTATATTAATAATCTTTATAAGGCTGGAGGAAAATATGCCTGGGTCAACAATAATCTTGTTTTAACAATTACCAGTCTTGGTTTGCCCAATCAAACAGTTGCAGATATAACGCCGACCGTTTACAACAGTTTGCATGGTCTGCTCACCTCTGGCGCGACCGTTCCGAGTTCTGTATTTGAGAAAATTCGTGACATGTCCCATGAACAGTTTGTTCAATCACTGGGCAGCTTTTCAAATCCCCATGTGCAAACTGTTTTTCATAAAACCTTGGGAAATAAAGGGATTCAAACGATGCAAAGAAATGAACGGGCTGGATTGTTTTTGGAAAAAAAGCGTGATGCCCTTGACCTGAAAAGTTTTGCCGTGAACGGAAACGTGAGCTTTTTAGGGGGAGACGTTTTGGTTCCCCAAAATGAAGGATCTCCCTTAAGCTTGTATATCAGTGGAGAATTAGATCAAATGGGAAGTAAATATTCCACCGATGGTCTGACATTTGGATGGGATTATGCAGAGGGGAGAAATCTCACAGGATTTGGCATTCACTTTAAAAATAGACCTTCTGCAGGCACCCTTTATTCTTCTCAAGAAACACAAGATTATCATATTGATTTCTATCAAGTTCACCGGGGCTCGGATTATTTCTTTGATTATGCTTTAGGAGCAGGATCTTATCAAAAAGATATCCGTTTCGATGATATTTGGGGAAATTGGAAATCAAGCGCACAGGCCCATGATTTAACAACAGACGTAAGGCTGGGTCTTTATAGCAGGGATGCCTTTCATTTTTTCAGCGGTTATGTCGGCGTATCTTCGATGTATTCCCATATTCTTCCCTTTATCACAACAGTCGAGGGTTTAAGCGTTTATACAACACAAAGCGTTTTAGGGAGCCTGGATGCAAAAATTGGATTTGAAAGCAAGTTTAGGTTTCACGTGGAAAATCATGTTTTTGAGCCTTTTCTGCAGGTGGCCGTTGGACTTCCATTATATCAAATGTACAAAGCCCCCTCGAATTCATTTTCCGGGGGAGAAAATTCCTTTAATTACGACTCTTTTGCACTGGATAAAACCAGTCTTTTCATGAATTTTACACTCAGAGCCTATGCTTTTAAAAATAGTATTTTGAAACTGGAGCTAGAAGGTGTAAAACAATGGGAAGAATTCAATTCCAAAATTCTTTTGGGGATTGATGTAAGGTTTTAAAGGAATATGAGTTAATAGTGAATTATCAAGAATTTTTCGAACAAGAAATTGACAAAATTAAAGAAGAAGGCAGATACCGTGTTTTTGCCAATGTAAAACGTATCACAGGGTCATTTCCTAAGGCCATTGTACAGATGAACGGGATCTCCAAAGAAGCAACCCTTTGGTGCAGCAATGATTATCTGGGCATGGGACACAACGCGGATGTTTTAGAAGAAATGTCACGGGTCATTTTGAGCTCTGGAAGTGGCGCCGGGGGAACGCGCAATATTTCGGGCACAACGCCTTATCACACCTTACTCGAAGAAGAACTTGCAAAGTGGCATAAATGTGATTCCGCCCTTGTTTTTACATCCGGATATGTGGCCAATGAAACAACGCTCTCCACCCTTGCCTCCAAAATACCTGAGTGCATTGTTTTGTCCGATGCACTCAATCATGCCTCCATGATTGAAGGCATTTCCCATTCCAGGGCCCGAAAATTTATTTTCCGTCATAATGATATGGATCATTTAAAGAGTTTCTTAGATCAAATTCCCAAATACCAGCCTAAAATTATCGCCGTTGAATCTGTTTATTCCATGGAAGGCGATGTGGCACCTTTGGATGAAATTTTGGATTTAGCGCGCAAATACCAGGCGTTAACCTATGTGGATGAAGTGCATGCCGTTGGAATGTATGGAGATGATGGGGCTGGTAAAATCCATGAGATGAATCTTGATGGAGAATTTGACCTGATACAAGGCACGCTAGGTAAGGCCATTGGATGTATTGGAGGATATATTGCGGGAGGAAAATCCATCGTTGATTTCGTGCGTTCTTTTTCTCCTGGATTTATTTTCACAACAGCACTGCCCCCGGCGATCACTTCAGGAGCATTAAAAAGCATACAAATTCTAAAAAACGCAAGCGATTTACGCGCGGTTCATCAAGAAGCTGTGACTCAAACCAAGCAAGCCCTTTCAAAGGCAGGGTTGCCTTTTTTAGATCATTACACCCATATTATCCCTTTTATTATTGGGGATGCAGCAAAATGCAAAGAGATTTCAAAAACCTTATTCCAAGAATTTGGCATTTACGTTCAACCCATTAATTACCCCACCGTTCCCAAAGGATCAGAACGCTTTCGAATCACCCCCACACCCTATCATACTAAAGAAGACATAGATCATCTTGTAAAAGCTTTGTCTTTGTTGATGAAAGAATTATAAGAAAATTTTGGCCCATCTTGATTCAAGGAGCCTGATGTATTCATCTTTTTCCTCTTGAGTTAGAAATGAATTTGCAATCCAATTTAACCAGATTGGCTTTGCTTTTAAGAACTTTTCAAGTGTTCCTGATATAATTTTTTCAGGCAAATTCAACCGGTCTTTGGCAAGATAAGATAAGAAATCATCTCTGCTGAGCTTGTTTTTCTTGCCCCGCAAAGTAAGCGCCAGTTCTTCTTTTGGATTTTTCAAAGCCAAAGAGGTATTTAAAAGATCATAAGCCGGGGATAAACTTATCATATTATCCCGGCAAATAATGGAAAAATTCTTTAAATGCATATCTTCATTGCCGGTGAGATAACAAAAAAGGGTAAGCGTGAAAAATTTTGATTTTTCAATCATGGGAAATGTCGTAAAACGTTCTATGCCATGAATCACTTTTTCAAGGGTCGAATCATATTTTGTTGTACGATTTTCTTCCGTAAGCTGAGCAAAATCTTCAATGGGGATTTTTTCTCCCTTCCCTTGCCGGTCAAATCTTTTGATAAAATACGTTAGCGTCATATCTTTTGCATAAACAAGGCCATGTACAGGCGTTTCAATCCCCACTTCTTTGGCCAATTTCATGGTCAAATCCTCATTTTCAGGCAAATGCTCATAAAGATCACTGGGGGGCTTTAGAATATAGGTTCCGCCGACGCTGACAATCTCAAAACAATTTTGAGCCACATTCAATTTGGCACTGAGCTTACTTTGCACACCCTGAATCGACATTTTCTCAGCCCGTAAAATCGCTTCCCGGCGTTGCTCCTCGGCACTTAAAGGAAGAAAATCAAGAGAACCCAGCTTTGGAGAAAGCTTTTTTAAACCTTGGAATGAATAAAGTTCGTCATCTTGAATCGGGACATAAAGTATCGGGCACCGTCTCATTTGGTTTTCCAATCTAACGGCACCACATTGACCGCGCCAACTAAGTCTTCTCCCACGGCTAAAAGCTGTGAAAAATAATCATCCCGATCAATTTTTGCTCTTTTCAAGAGGCCTTCTAATTGCGGACCTTCAGGAAGAAGCCCATCAAAAAAAGGAGGGAATTTGTTAAATTCAAAGGCATGTGAAGATGCGGGCAATCTTAAGGAAATATCATGTCCAGTATAGCCTTCTTGATAAACAAGCGTATATTTTTCACCCCTGGCCTCTTCCCTAAAAATAGCCGCCGGTTTATTATTGACCAAAATTAAAGCTTCTCTCATTTAATCCTCACCCCCCCCCGCTGTCATTCTCGAAATCTCTAGATTTCGGGGATCTCCCTTTTCTTCCAGCAGAAGGCAGCGTTTACGTAGAGGAAGGGAGATCTCCAAAACTAAAGTTTTGAAGATGACGACGATGGGGCTGTGTTGAAAATGACGACTGGCGGATTTTTCAGAACGGATAGGTAGTAATCTCATTTAATCCTCGCCCGTTTTTGTGATCAATCCTAAAGCAGCTAAAGAAAAAGATGAGGTTGGTTTGTCATTCAAGGGGCCTTGCAAATAAAGCTGAATATTCAAAATTTTTAAAATTTTAAGCAACGTATCGAGTTGTATGGTTAGATTCCCTTGTTCAAGCCGTTGAACAGCAGTGCGGCTTACTCCTGCAAAAATTGCAAGGTCGCTTTGAGAAAGATGTGACTTCTTTCTATGCTCAATAATAAGATTTTTGAGTTCTTCCTCAAAAGAACGATGGAATAATGTTTCAAACATTGGACGGTCCTAAAGCTTTACATATAAATCAAAAAAGCACTTCAAGATATATTGTTAACAGATTTTACTTAGAAAATCAAGATAATGATTTATATATAAAGCAAAATGAGATTATTTTCCAAAAATAGACATTTATGACAGAAAATAAATGTTTTTGATTGATATATAAATCAAAATTAGTGTTCTGACCACTGGATCGATTTCAAATCAATTCCTTCTTTCATCATTTCCCATAAAGGACTCATGTCTCGAAGCCGCTTGATCGCATCAATAATTAACTTTGCGGCAATCTCAACTTCCTCGCGCGTTGTGAATCTTCCAATACCTAAACGCAGAGAACTATGGGCCATTTCTTCATCCACACCCAAAGCCCGCAGGACATAAGAAGGCTCCAAAGACGCGGAAGTACATGCAGAACCTGAAGAGATACACAGATTTTTAACTCCGGCCATGGCACCTTCGCCCTCCACCCCTGCAAAACTAATGTTCAGGTTTCCAGAAATTCTTTGTTCCAAATCCCCGTTGAGAGTAATGTCATCAAGATTCTTTTTAATTTCCTCATAAAGATAATTGCGCAGCGCCAAAGCATGCTCATGATCCTGATTCATTTCATTAAATGCAATCTGAGCAGCCCTTCCAAGCCCCACACACAAAGGCGTGGGCATTGTCCCAGAACGCATTCCTCTTTCCTGTCCCCCGCCATGAATTTGGGCTTTTAGACGCACACGTGGTTGCTTTCCAACATATAATGCACCAATCCCCTTAGGGCCATAGATCTTATGTCCAGAAATACTCATCAGATCAATGTTCATTCGCTTCACATCCAAAGGAATTTTTCCAAAGGCTTGAGCGGCATCTGTATGAAAAAAGATCCCTCGTTCTCTACACATTTTTCCAATTTTTTCAAGAGGCTGGATTACACCAATCTCATTATTGACCGCCATAATGGAAACCAATAGCGTATCAGGTCTTAATACTTTTTCTAATGCCTCTAAATCTACCAAACCTGAAACAAGGACAGGTAAATAGGTCACTTCAAATCCTTTGGTTTCAAGGTAACGGCAGGCTTCCAAGACGCACTTGTGTTCGGTCGTGAGCGTGACGATATGACGTTTTTTATCCCCATAAAATTCTGCAAGCCCTTTAATGGCAAGGTTATTCGACTCCGTTGCGCCACTTGTGAAAATAATTTCTTTTTCACTTGAACCAATTAATTTTGCAACATGAGCACGAGATTCTTCTAAAGCTTCTTCGGCTTTCCATCCATAAATATGATTTCTTGAATGCGGGTTTCCAAAATGAATATTAAAATAAGGAATCATCGCATCAAAAACCCTAGGATCCATAGGGGTTGTAGACTGATAATCAAGGTAGACATAGTCTTTTGGATCAAAATCAAGTGTGCTCATAAAAATTCTTTCTCATTTAAATTATTGTTATATATTCTTGACCAAACCTCAATGAATTTGTTGGTCTCGTCTTTTGTCGTTGCAACACCTAAGCTCACACGTAAAATTGATTTAAGATGCTCTTCTGGCAGTCCCATGGCTTTTAATCCTTGCGATAATTTCACCGTTCCTGAAGAACAGGATGAACCAGCACTCACCGCAATCCCTGCCAAATCAAAGGCAACAACCTGATTCATACTATCAACCCCGGGCATTGAAAAACAAGATGTATTGGGCAACCGATCAATGTTTTTTCCCACAATGATACTACCTGGAGAAATTTTAAGGATTTGTTTTTCTAGATCATCACGAAGAATTGAGATAGAATCCCATTGTTGCATTTTTAATTCATCCATCGCGTCCTCTAAAGCCTGGGCAAAAGCCATAATCGCTGGATAATTTTCGGACCCAGCTCTCATCCCTTTTTGTTGCCCTCCACCATTAATCAGTGGCGTAAAAAACTGATTTTCAGGCAAAACAAGCAACCCAAGCCCCATAGGCCCACCAATTTTATGGGCAGAAAGAGTTACAAGATGGGATTCCAATATTTCAGGAGATAAAGGAATCCGAGCTAAAGCTTGTGCCGCATCCGTGTGCACAAAAGCATGATATTTTTTTGAAATATAAATAATTGATTCAAGATCTTGAATAATTCCTGTTTCATTATGCGCTAAAGAAACACTCACCATTTTACGGGGAAAAGCTGAAGAAAGATCATTTTCAAGACTCACAAGATCCACAAGACCGGAAGGGTCAATTTTTAAAAATGATGGGAAAGGAACAACCTCGGTCACAGATACATGCTCCAAAGGAGAGATGAAAATTTTAGCTCCAGGGACACTCAACAACGCCGTATTATTCGATTCTGTGGCTCCACTGGTAAAAATAATACGATTGGGAGAAATATTTAAAAGATCAGCAATTTTTTCTTTTGCCTGCAAAATTTTATTTTTGATAGATCTGCCAAAACTATGAATAGAGGAAGGATTTCCAAACTCCTCCAGCGCATTCATAAAAGCTTCACGAGCCTTAGGACGCAAAGGGGAAGTGGCATTATAATCAAGATAAATCTTTTGCATGAATATTTATTAACCTTTTATTAACTTATACATAAGTAGACCACATTTTATTTGTTTTCACAAGAAAATTTCATTAAATAGGCATCTTCAAAGCAATTTTCTTTTAAATTTCGATAATAGTTTTTACGAACACCAATTTTCTCGAATCCAAGACCCAAATACAATGAAATTGCTGGAACATTTTCTTTAGAAACCTCAAGCAACACATGCTGTATTTCAGGCCGCAAAGACAAAAACTCTTTAAAAAGATTTCTAGAAATCCCTTGCCGGCGATAAGACTCTAATACGCCAATACTGATCATATCCGCTTCATCACCCACACAGGAGGCTTGGAAAATACCAACGAGTTTATCTTGATCAAACGCACCCAAAGTAAAGGCATAATCTAAAGAAAACCCGACAAGAGGCAGCCCAAAATCTTGAGCTATTGCCTCTTCATCAAGGCTCAGCGTGCGATATACCACTGGCTCATTTTCCACATGATGACGGCCAATACGGAAATAACCATCATACAAATGGCAGCAGGAATAAGCGTGTTATCATAAACAACACTTCCTAAATATCCACAAAGACCAATGACCAAATATCGCAGTGAACTCAAAAGAGCTGATGCTGTTCCTTTTTGATCTGGGAAGATACTCAAACACCTAGAAATCACAGGAGGAAAAATCATTGGAAGCGCCACCGAAAATACAGCAAGAGAGAGCATGATCAAATATGGATTTTCTGGAAACACAATCGCCACGTAAAAAAAGACGAGCCCACCCAAAACTGCAAATGCAAGGCCACATTTCAAAACAAAATCTAATCCATATTTTTTAATCAGATCCCTTGTGACAAATGTTGTCAGAGTTTCTGCGATCGGGATTGCTCCAAGAAACAGTCCAAAAGATTTTTCATGAATTCCAAGCCCCTTAAAGACAGAAGGTAAGGATGAAACGGGAAGCAAAAGTCCGCCAATCACTAAACTCAAAACAAGACCCAATGTAATAAAGTAAGGATTTTGCGCCATATGAAATAATTGCACATAGGTTTGAAACATTGTGTGATGGTTTTTCTCTTTCAATGTTTCTGGAAAAAATCTAATCGCCGTGATGAGCAAAGGAAATAAACCGATTGTGATCACTAAAAAACACCATTTCCAACCCAAGTATTCCGCCACAAAGCCCCCTAAAATAGGCGCAATCACATAAGTTGCCGTTTGAAATGTCCCCATATATGAAACCATCAAAGCATTTTTTGTTTCATCATAGGCTTCGGCTAAAATTGCATAGGAAACTACCCAGCTTCCGCCAATACCGATACATTGGATAACTCTTGAAATATTAAACATTTCGATGGATACGGAAAAAGCACACAAGAAACATCCCGCAAGCGTAATAAAAGCTGTGCTCATTAAAATCGGCCTACGACCAAGGCGATCAGAAAGAGGACCAAAAATAATTCCCCCTACACTCGATGCTATAAAGCCAAGACCAAAGCTCATTTGAGCCGCCTGTTCGCTGGCTTGAAAATAAGCTTTAATTTCAGGAATTGCGGGAATATAAATATCAACAGACAGCGTAATCATTGCTGAAAGAGCAAAAAGCAAAAAAGTTATAAAATTCATTTTATTTAGGACCAATCAACATCATTGCATGAACACCTTCTAATTTAGGCGCTTGCTCGATTTTTCCAATTTCTTTCAAATCTTCTTGCAGTCTTTCAAAAACACGCATCCCGAACTCTTGATGAGCCATTTCACGTCCTCTAAAACGCATGCTCACTTTGACTTTATTCCCATCGATTAGAAATTTTTGGGCCATCTTAAATTTAACCAAATAATCATTTGTCTCAATTGTCGGACGGAGTTTAATTTCTTTAATTTCAATTACTTTTTGGTTTTTACGCGCTTCATGCTTTTTTTTCTGCAATTCATAGCGATATTTACCATAATCCATAATTTTACATACTGGCGGCTCAGCTTGGGGAGAAATCTCGACCAAATCCATATTTGCTGTTTCTGCCATTTGTAGAGCTGTCTTTAGGGAAACAACCCCGACCATTTCGCCTTCCAAATCAATTAAACGAATTTCTTGTGCTCTGATTTGGTTATTGATTGCTGGACCATCTTTTGATGGCGCAGAATCATTAAAGTTTTTTCCAGTAGTGATAGTGTTACTCCTTATGTTAATTGAACGGGAGGCTTAGCCTCATCTGTTATTTTAGAAATTGCGTCTTGGAGAGCAAGATTTTCTTGAGAGTCTCCACCTAAACGACGCAAAGCGATCGTTTGATTTTGCGCCTCGCTTTTTCCTACGACAAAAATGAAAGGAACTTTTTGCAAAGAATGCTCGCGCACCTTATAACTGATTTTTTCATTCCTTAAATCAATTTCTGTTCTAATCCCTGCATCATGCAATTTTTGTGCCACTTCACGGGCATAATCGTCAGCTTCACTGGTAATTGTGGCAATAATCACTTGTGTTGGTGCAAGCCAAATCGGGAATTTCCCTGCATAATGCTCGATCAGTACGCCAATAAAACGCTCTAATGACCCCAAAACTGCCCGGTGGATCATCACTGGCCGATGTTTCTTTCCATCCTCGCCGATATAACTTGCGTCCAGGCGCTCTGGCAAGATGAAATCCATTTGCAGTGTTCCACATTGCCATTCTCTACCCAAAGCGTCTTTGAGCGTAAATTCGAGTTTTGGCCCATAGAATGCCCCTTCCCCTGGATTCATGCTATATTCAATCCCGGCTGCGGTTGTTGCGGTTTTTAGCATACTTTCTGCTTTATCCCAGGTTTCGTCATCCCCTGCCCTCTCATCTGGACGGGGAGAAAACTTGACTTTAATATTTTCAAATCCTAGGTCTTTGTAAACGGTTTTGAGAAGTTCGCAAAATTCAATGACTTCCGACGTGACTTGTTCAGGGGTACAAAAAATATGCGCATCGTCTTGCACAAAGGCACGCACACGCATAATGCCATGCAAAGCGCCTGAAGGTTCATTGCGGTGGCAGGACCCAAATTCCGCCATCCGAATGGGCAAATCACGGTAGCTCTTAAGCCCCTGCTTAAAAATTTGAACATGACATGGGCAGTTCATGGGCTTGACCGCCAAAATTTTTTCTTCCGTTTCTGTGATAAACATGTTTTTTTGATATTTATCCCAGTGCCCAGAAGCTTCCCACAAAGAGCGATCCACGAGCATCGGCGTATTGACCTCAATGTATTTTTGAGTCTTCAAACGCGCTCTGATATAATTTTGGAGAAGTCTATAAACAGTCCATCCCTTATCATGCCAAAAAACAGCGCCAACGGCTTCTTCCTGAAGATGAAACAGATTCATTTCTTTGCCAAGTTTACGGTGATCGCGCTTTTCTGCTTCCTCTAACATGTAAAGATAGTTATCCAATTGCTCTTGTTTTGCCCAAGCTGTGCCATAAATACGCTGCAGCATCGGATTTTTAGAATCTCCACGCCAATAAGCTCCGGCCACTTTCATCAGCTTAAATGCCGTTCCAAGCTTTGCTGTGGACATCAAATGTGGTCCTCTGCAAAGATCAAGAAACTTTCCTTGACGATATAGGGTGATGTCTTGCTCTGATGGAATGGAGGCTATAATCTCTGCTTTAAAGTCTTCGCCAATGCTTTTGAAAAATTCTACAGCCTTATCACGATTCCAAACTTCCCGGGTAATTTCTTCATTGCGGGCAACGATCTCACGCATCCGTTTTTCAAGTTTTACAAGATCTTCTGGCGTAAAAGGCGTTTCTTTATAAAAATCATAGTAAAAACCATTCTCAATGGCAGGCCCGATTGTGACTTGAATCTCTGGATAAAGTTCTTTTGCGGCCTCTGCCAAAACATGGGCAGCATCGTGCCTTAAGACTTCAAGGACTTCTTCATCATCCATCGTGATAAAACGCACGCTTGCATCCGTCTCAATCGGGCGCGTTAAATCCCATTGCTCCCCATTCACTTCAATGACGGCTGTTTTTTTGAGTAAGCTTGAGGAAATATCCGCTGCTATATCCCGCCCCAAAATACCTTTTTGATATTCTTTGGAACGTCCATCTGGAAAAGTAATATGTATCATTTATTTAAGAACCCATCTTGCCATGGCAATGTTTATATCTCAGACCCGAACCGCAAGGACAATCTGCATTCCGGGGCACTTCGCTAATTCTGGGGCGATCAGTTTCCATCATCGGCCCTGGGGCTTCATCAAAACCAGATGTGGGAATATGAATATGCCCGAGATAGCTGATCAGTGTCTCTTCAATTTTTTCGAGCATGTCTTGGAATAAAACAAATGCTTCTCTTTTATATTCATTTAAAGGATCTTTTTGAGCGTAGGCTCTTAAATTAATCCCTTGTCTTAAATGATCCAAGTTCAACAAATGCTCTTTCCACATTTGATCCAGCACTCTTAAATAAAGGCTTTTTTCCGCATTTTTCATAAATTCTTCACCGTACATACGGTCTTTTTCAGTCATATGATCTTCAAATGCCTCTAAAACTTTACTTTTAAGCTCCTGTGGCCCCACGCCTTCTTCCGCGCTCCACTGGCGAACAGGCAAATCTTTCCCAACAATACGCAAAACCTCTTCATGCAAAACATCAATGTCCCATTGGTCTGAATATGAATCCGCTGGGATACAACTATCAATTAAACGCGACACAACGGACTCACGAACTTCTGTAACCGTATCTCTAATATCATCGGCTGTCATCAAATCCATGCGCATTTCATAGGAAACTTTGCGTTGATCATTCATCACATCATCATATTTCAAAACATGCTTACGCATCTCATAATTTCTAGCTTCAATTTTTTTCTGAGCCCGCTCAATGGATGTATTGATATAAGGGTGGATAATGGCTTCATCTTCTTTAAGGCCAAATCTCACCAACATATTATCAAGCCTTTCGGAGCCAAAAAGCCTCATCAAGTCATCTTCGAGTGAAATGAAGAATTTAGATGCTCCTGGATCACCCTGACGGCCAGCTCTTCCACGGAGCTGATTATCGATACGGCGGCTTTCATGGCGCTCTGTCCCGATCACATATAAGCCCCCAACATCTTTAACCTGCGCGCGTTCTGCTTCAAGTTTCCTTGTGAGTGCCCTGATTTCTTCATCACTGGCATTTTGATGTTCTTCCATGCTCAAAAGAGCTTCAAGATTTCCGCCAAGTTGAATATCCGTACCCCGTCCAGCCATATTGGTTGCAATGGTCACGGCACCTAAACGGCCAGCTTGCGCGATAATATCGGCTTCTTGTTCATGGTATTTGGCGTTTAAGACTTGATGGGGAATTCCAGCTTTTTTCAAAGCCAAAGATAATTTTTCAGATTTTTCAATATTGACTGTTCCCACCAAAACAGGTTGCAAACGATCATGACATTCCTGAACCAATCCAATAATGGCCTTGATTTTTTCTTTATATGTACGATAAATTTCGTCATTATAGTCAATACGTTTAGGTTTAATATTTGTGGGAACTTCGACAACACGTAATTTATAAATATCCTCAAACTCACGGGCTTCCGTCATTCCAGAACCTGTCATCCCTGAAAGTTTGGGATACATTCTAAAATAATTTTGATAGGTAATCGATGCAAGCGTTTGATTCTCCCTTTGAACCGTCACTTGTTCTTTGGCTTCTAAAGCTTGATGCAGGCCTCCAGAATATCGATTTCCGTCCATCATACGCCCCGTAAATTCATCAATAAGGATGACTTTGTCATCTTTAACAATGTAATCCACATCCCTTGTGAAAAGTTTATAGGCACGCAGCGCTTGGTTTAAGTGATGCACAAGCGTAATATTATGTGCATCATAGAGTGTTCCGTGGCTTAAGAGGCCGATGTCTGTAAACAATTTCTCTACATGATCGGTTCCAACTTCAGTTAAAGTCACTGTTTTATGCTTTTCATCTTTTTCATAATCTTCTGGATCAAGAAGGGGAATGACGGCGTCTATTTTAAAATATAGATCCGTAGAGTCATCCGATGCCCCCGATATAATCAAAGGCGTACGCGCTTCATCAATAAGAATGCTGTCAACCTCATCAATCATGGCGTAATAAAAAGGACGTTGCACTCGCTCTTCCAAAGAAAATTTCATATTATCCCGCAAGAAATCAAATCCAAACTGATTATTGGTACCATAGGTAATGTCGCATGCATAAGCGTCACTGCGTTCTTCATCGTCCATAACAGAAAGAATACATCCCACCCTGAGCCCCAAAAAACGATGAACTCTACCCATCCACTCGGAGTCACGCTTTGCAAGATAATCATTCACGGTGACAAGATGCACGCCTTTTCCAGCTAAAGCATTTAAATAAACAGCCAAAGTAGAGACAAGAGTTTTTCCTTCACCTGTGCGCATTTCAGCGATCATCCCCTTATGAAGAATCGCTCCACCTATGATTTGAACATCATAATGACGCTGTCCCAAAACTCGAAAGGCTGCTTCCCTGACAGTTGCAAAAGCTTCAGGAAGAATCTCATCTAAAGTCTCTCCCATTTCTAACCGCTCTTTGAAAAGAGTTGTTTGAGCGCACAGCTCTTCATCCGTCATCTTTTTGATCAACGGCTCTATTTCATTCACAGATGAGACTATCCCTGAAAAATTCCGCAATAGTCTTTCATTGGCAGATCCAAACAACCTTCTGAGTAAATTTTTTAACATTCTAAATCCCTACTATCATTCAAATGGTGTTATTCTAAAGCACATATGATTAACTGTCAATAATTCCGATCAGAAATTCTCATTTTAACTCTTTCTTCTTCGAAAATCATCCGCACCCGTCATACCCCCCCGCCAGTCATCCTCGAAATCGTTAGATTTCGTGGATCTCCCTTGTTTTGCCCCGGAAAGACAAGATGGTCTACCCAAAAAGAAAGCCCCCACAAGCTTTTGAAATGCACATACAATCAAGGGGGTGCGCAGGTTTAGGGAAGGGAGATCTCAAAAGCTAAAGCTTTTAAGATGACGGCGTTGGGGGCATGTGAAGATAACAACGATGAACTAAAGGGCCGTAAGGTTAAAATGAGAATCATTGAATTCCGATATTTATCTAGTGAAATAAATACTTTAAAACGGCGTTTGTCTTTAAACGTCCAAGGGGGGTTAGTTTTAATACAAATTTTTCAAAAGAAGCAAGCCCTTCGGAGACAATGGCGTTAATATCACTTAATCTAAAGTTTGCGCCTTCTATATTCACGCCTTCGGTTAAACGGATACCCATGAGTATTTTTTCCATCATCATATCTTCGCCCCCCAAATCATCAAATGTTTCATATCCATTTCCATGATGATTGACGGCATCAATCCAGGTTTCAGGGGCTTTAAATTGTTTTGTGGCAATTTTATGACCATCTTTTCCTGTAATTCTTCCGTGCGCGCCAGGACCAATCCCTAAATAATCCCCATATCTCCAATAATTTAAATTATGCTTTGATTCAAACCCGGGAAGCGCATAATTAGAGACTTCATAATCACCAAATCCGTAACGTTGCGTAATTTCACGGGTTAATTCATATAAATCTGCTGAGAGATCCTCATCGGGCAAGATAAATTGTTTTCTTTTATGAAGTTTTTCAAAGGCAGTTCCAGGTTCAATTGTAAGCTGATAAAGAGAAATATGTTTTGGGTTTAAATCCAGGGCCCTTTTGAGTTCTTCTTCCCAAGTTTTTAATGCTTGACCAGGTCTTGCATAAATAAGATCAAAACTCCAATTTTCAAAAACTGATCTGCCAATTTCTAGAGCTTTTAAAGCTTCTTCCGAACTGTGGGTTCTGCCTAAGAATTTTAAATCGTCATCATTTAAGGACTGAATTCCAATAGAAATTCGATTAATCCCTGCTTCTTTAAAGGCTTTAAATTTTTCCACCTCAACAGAATTGGGATTGGCTTCTAAAGTGATTTCCGTAGGTAAAGCCCAGCAAGAGGCAACTTTTTTTAAAATATCCGTAACTAAAGCTGGAGACATCAAAGAAGGCGTTCCTCCGCCAAAAAAAATGCTGTGAATTTCACGGTCAGGATGCTTCAAAAATTCATGATCTAGAGATTTAAAAAAAGCCTCTTTCCAAGAATTTTCATCATATTTTTCCCGAACATGAGAATTAAAGTCGCAATAAGGGCATTTCGAAAGACAAAATGGCCAGTGAAAATATAAGCTTAAAGGAGGGAGCTTCATTTTTCAGAAGACATCCCGCTCCAAAAATCTTTTATTTTCTTAAAAAAACCTTCTGCTGCAGGGCTGGATGAGCTTTTTCCTTCTTGCTTTTCAAATTCCAACAACAGCTCACGCTGCTTTTCCGTTAAGTTGCTTGGTGTTTCCACATTCACACGGATAAACATATCGCCGTGGGCAGAGCTTCTCAAAATGGACATACCTTTTCCTTTAATTCGGAATTGGCTGTTGGTTTGTGTGCCTTCAGGAATGGTCACCCTTGCCTTTCCTCCATCAATGGTTGGAACCTCGATGCTTCCACCAAGGGTTGCTGTCACCATTGTAATTGGGATTTGGAAATAAAGATTATTGCCTTCCCTTTGGAAAAATTTATGTGAGGCAATGGAGAGGAAAAGATAAAGATCTCCGTTCATGCCCCCGCGAACACCTGCTTCACCTTCACCTTGAAGACGAATACGTGTTCCCTCATCAACACCAGCTGGAACGCTTACTGAAAGGCTTTTTTCCTGACGTTTTCTTCCTGCTCCTGAACAAGGCTTACATGGTTTTTCGATTGTTTTCCCCGCGCCAGAACATGTGGGGCAAATACGTTCAATCACCATGAAGCCCTGACGCGTTTGAACCTTACCATGCCCTCTACACGTCGTACATGTCTTAACGGAAGAGCCTTTATCCGCACCTTGCCCATTACAAGAATCACATTTAACAAATGTTGGTATGCGGACTGTTTTTTGAGCGCCTTTGTAAGCCTCCTCTAACGTCACCGTCAGGTTAAAGCGAAGATCTGATCCTTGGTTGGATTCGGCTTGTCCACCGCCATTAAAAGCGTTAAACATTTCCTCAAAAATGTTGGAAAAACCACCGCCACCACCAAAATTGAAATCAAACCCACCGGCCCCGTGAGACTGTTGCCCACCGCCACCTTGAAAGGCATCATGACCAAATTGATTATAAGCAGAGCGCTTTTGTTCGTCTTTTAAAACGTCATAAGCTTCATTGAGTTCTTTGAACTTTTGCTCTGCTGTTTTATCCCCTGAGTTTCGATCGGGATGGTACTGCATCGCAAGTTTGCGATAAGCTTTCTTGAGCTCATCTTGCGATGCAGTTTTTGAAACACCCAAAACGTCGTAATAATCGCGTGCCATTAAAGTTTATTTTCCACTGTTGTGTTTTTTATCTTTAACTTCTTCGAAATGCGCATCAACCACATGCTCGTCATGCTTGTGATCATGACCACTATGATCGTGAGGTTCCGCGTGAGGCGTTGCTGTTTCTTCCCCAGAGGCTTTATACATTGCTTCACCAAGTTTCATGGTTGATTGCAATAATTTTTCGCGCTTTTCTTTAATCACTTCAGAATCACCGCTGTCCAAAACATTTTTCAAGGCTTCAATATCAGCTTCAATTGCTTGCTTGTCTGTAGCTGAAATTTTATCGCCATATTCTGCAACGTTCTTTGTGCTGGAATGGATCAATGCATCGGCGTGATTGCGCTCTTCAATGGCTTCTTTGCGCTTTTTATCTTCAGCCGCATTAAGCTCTGCATCTTTAACCATTTGTTCAATATCAGCATCACTCAAACCGCCAGAGGCTTGAATACGAATTTGATGTTCTTTACCTGTGGCTTTATCCTTTGCAGAAACGCTCACAATACCATTGGCATCAATGTCAAAGCTCACTTCAATCTGAGGAACACCGCGTGGCGCAGGTGGAATACCTTGAAGATCAAATTGGCCCAAAGACTTGTTGTCCGCTGCCATTTCACGCTCCCCTTGGAAAACACGAATCGTCACAGCATTTTGATTGTCTTCAGCTGTTGAAAAAACTTGGCTTTTCTTGGTTGGAATTGTGGTATTTCTGTCAATCAGCCTTGTAAATACGCCGCCCAATGTTTCAATCCCTAAAGAAAGTGGAGTCACATCCAAAAGAACAACGTCGTTTACATCACCTTTTAAAACGCCGCCTTGAATTGCCGCGCCAATGGCCACAACTTCGTCTGGATTCACACCTCTGTGAGGCTCTTTGCCAAAGAACTCTTTAACGATCTCAATCACTTTTGGCATACGTGTCATACCGCCGACCAAAATAACTTCATCGATTTGAGAAGCTGTAACGCCTGCGTCTTTTAAAGCAGCCTTGCAAGGATCAATCGTGCGCTTGAGCAAGTCTTCGACCAAAGTCTCAAGCTTTGCACGGGTGAGCTTAATATTCAAATGCTTTGGACCTGACGCATCGGCTGTGATGAAAGGAAGATTCACATCGGTTTGCATTGTGCTTGAGAGCTCAATTTTGGCTTTTTCTGCAGCTTCCTTCAAACGTTGGAGGGCCAAACGGTCACTCTTTAAATCAATGCCAGATTCTTTTTTGAATTCGGCAACGAGAAATTCCATAATACGGTTATCAAAATCTTCACCACCAAGGAATGTATCTCCATTTGTGGATTTTACTTCAAATACGCCTTCACCAATCTCAAGAATCGAAACGTCAAATGTTCCGCCACCAAGGTCATACACAACAACTGTGCCTGATCCTTTTTTCTCAAGACCATAGGCAAGGGCCGCGGCTGTTGGTTCATTGATAATACGCAAAACTTCAAGGCCAGCAATACGCCCTGCATCCTTTGTTGCCTGTCTTTGGGCATCATTAAAGTACGCAGGAACCGTGATCACGGCTTGAGTCACTTTTTCACCCAGATAATTTTCCGCTGTTTCTTTCATTTTTTGCAAAATAAAAGCGCTGACCTGACTTGGGCTATATTTTTCACCGTGACATTCTACCCATGCATCTCCATTATCTCCAGAGACAATATGATAGGGGACCATTGTCTTATCTTTTTGTGTTAATGGATCATTATATCTACGGCCAATCAAACGTTTAATCGCAAAAAGTGTGTTCTCATGATTTGTCACAGCTTGACGCTTTGCTGGCTGCCCAATTAAACGTTCACCTGAATCCACGATCCCAACCATAGACGGCGTTGTTCTGGCGCCTTCCGAGTTTTCGATAACTTTGGCAGTTTTACCTTCCATAATCGCAACACAGGAATTCGTTGTTCCTAAATCGATACCTATTACTTTACTCATTCTTCATACTCCTTTTTTAATAACAATCAATACTTGTAATTAACTATATACCAAAAGATAAAAATGAAGTCAACAAAAATTAGCACTAATATGAAATGAGTGCTAACATTTTTTTATCGGTAAAAATAATAATGATTCCGGCCGTAGATTTTCTCTAAGATAACTTGCATTGCTGGATAAGGGGTATACTCTTCTTTTGCATCAACTTCAGCCACGATAAGAGCGTTTTCTAAGATCCATTTTTGAGCTTTTAAAGATTCTAAAGCAGGATTGACGAGATTTTTGCCATAGGGAGGGGCAAGGATCACGAGATCAAAGGGAGGCAGGGGACAGGATTTTACCTTTGTTGAATCATCTTTAAAAACAGCTGTTTTTTCCCTTTCGCCCAGGAAGTCGATATTTTTGTTCACAAGGCTTATCGATCCTGGATCTAGGTCGATAAACCCACAAAAAGATGCGCCTCTGGAGAGAGCTTCTAAACCATACGCACCTGTTCCCGCAAAGGCATCCAAGACTCTGGCTCCATAAACAAGAGGTTTATCAAAAGAATGAGCCAAAACGTTAAAGAGGGATTCCCTGGCCCTATCTAAAGCAGGCCGAATGGGCTCGCTTGTGGGCTGGAAGAGTTTGCGCCCTTTGTGTTTTCCACCAACAATCCGTATCATTTTTTAAGCAAGTTCCCCAGCTGATCCTTCACAACGCTTGCCGGAATTTCTTTAACTTCCCCGGTTTCCATGTCTTTTAAGCTAAAGGGTCCAAAAGAAAGCCTGATGAGCCGGTTGACAACCCAACCAAAATGCTCGGCAATTCTTCGAATTTCACGGTTTTTCCCTTCTACAAGTGTAATCAGAACCCAGGAATTTCCACCTTGCTGGCTCTCAAGAACCGCATCGATGGACTTATAATGAATTCCCTCCACGGTGATCCCTTTTTTGAGTGTATCCAGTTTATCCTGGGTCACCTGCCCAAAAATACGCACTTTATATTTGCGTTTCCAAGCTGTACTCGGGGATTCAAGATGCCGCGCGACCCCGCCATCATTGGTTAAAAGCAAAATACCTTCCGAATCAAGGTCAAGCCTGCCCACAGAAACAACTCTTGGGAGATTTTTAGGAAGCCTTTCAAAAACAGTGGGTCTGCCTTCAGGGTCTTTATGCGTGACCACAAGGCCTCTTGGTTTATAATAGAGCCAAATACGGGGCGCGGGTTTTTCCTTCAAAGGAGAGCCATGAACAAGAATGATTTCTGTTCCATCCACAAGAAAAGCAGGCGTTTCAAGCTTGACACCATCCACGCTCACCTCTCCTTCTAAAATTAATTTTTCAGCGTCTCTTCTGGAACAAAGCCCAGTAGAGGCCATAAATTTTGCGATACGTTCTTTTTTCATTGTTTATACTTTCTCGAGGCTGCTACAAAAGATTCAATAATTGAATCATCTTTTAAATCAATGGAAAATTCTGGGTGCCATTGTACACCTATACAAAAGGGATGGTTCGTATATTCTATGCCCTCAATCAAACCATCTTCTGCCCTTGCGTTAATAATAACATCTTTGCCCACCATTTTAACGGCTTGGTGATGGCGACTATTGACATACATTTGGGAAATCCCAACGATTTCAAAAAGTTTTGTGTCTTTTTCAATCGTCACTTTATGGCAAGGGGTATTTGCAGGCTTTTGAGGGCAAAAGTGAGAGATATCGCTTTCAAAATCACTGGGGATATGCTGAATGAGCTTCCCTCCCAATACAACATTGAGCAGCTGCTGTCCACCACAAATTCCCAAAATCGGAATATTATTGGTCAATGCTTTTTCGATCATTTTCCATTCAAAATGTGTGCGCTTAGGATTCGTCGTAAGCTCTGGATGCCTGAGTACATCGCCATACAAAGCAGGATCAATATCAAATCCAGCCCCTGTAATCAAAAGGCCATCGATCATATTGACGTATGCATCAATGAGACTTTCTTCGTTGAGAAACCCCAAAGGAACGCCGCCCATTTTTTCTATATTTTCTAAATAATTTTCCCTTAATGCATACCAAGGGAAGTTAGAATATTCCCCTGGGGTTTGATAATCCATGGGCACGCCAATAACAGGTTTTCTCATTTTTTTAACAGTTCCTCTATTTTTTGATGCATCGTATCGCTTTCCCACAAAGCCTTCCCCAAAACAATGAGTTGAGCTTTTCCTGAGGGAGAAATAAATAAGGTGGATGGAACGCCTGCGATCAAGTTCATTTCCTGAACAAGCTTGTTACCTGGGTCAAAATAAACAGGCAGACCTGGCATATCAATCTTATCTCGTAAAGGCTCACGCTGAACCGCAATCAGAACCACGTTTTTATCTTTAACTTTTTTATAGAAATTGATCATCTCTGGAATTTCTTCAATACATGGAGCACACCAACTTGCAAAAGAATGCAAGATAATGAGCTTGCCTTTAAAGTCAGATAGCTGAAAGCTTTGACCTGAAGCATCGTAAAAAGGACTTTGGGAAAGGTGTAGATTATGGATCTCTTGAAATTCTCCAAGCTTTGGAATAGGAGGCTGGCTTGACGAAACCCAGTAAAAAACGGACATCGTAATCAGGGCCGTCACAAAAATAGAAAGGGATCTAAAATTCAATTGTTTCCTCTTTGGTAATTTAGTTATATACTATATTATCACGAAAATCAAGAAAAAGCAAAATATATGTTAGAAAAAATAAGTCTTGGAATTTTAACCTTTATCATCACCTTTTGGATTGTCATTTTTATTGTATTGCCCATCAAATCGATCTCTTCTAAACAAAAATTTTTACTGACATGCTTTTTAAGCTTGTTCATCACAATCATGATTATGATTGCGATGAACAAGGGAATAGCGTTTTTAGAAAATATCGAATGGGATTTTTAAAATGTGGCCGCTCGCACTCGTTTTTGCGATCTTAACAGGTCTTTTAAGCCAATGGCAATGGCAACGTTTGGCGTGGAAAAATGATATTATTCATAAAATGCATGCAACCTACAATCTACCTATTCTTGCTCATCCAACAGATTTACAAGAATTTCGAAGAATAGCATTCCAGGGAAAATGGATCGATCAGCCCTTATTTTTGAAATATAAAGTCAAAAAAGGCAACCTTGGATGCGAACTGATCATGCCATTCCAAGAAAATCAAGGAGAGGTGTTTTTAGTCAATCTTGGATGGCAAAAAAGCTGCACAACAGTGGAAGGGACACTTCCAAAAACAGCCAAGGGACATTTTAGGCAGATTCTTTCATCCCCCCAAGGCACACCAGAAAATATCATCGGTCAAGAATGGTATTATATCAACGCAAATGAAATGAAGAACGTATTTGAGATGAAATTTGAAGAAAGATTTTATATAGAAGCTGGCTCACCACTGCCGGGCATCCCCAACAATCACCTCATGTACGCACTCACCTGGGGACTACTCAGCTTTATTTTTACGCTGTTTTTCCTTCATATTTTAAGATTGCTCCATACCCGAAAATGAATGGAGTTCCTTAATCTTCCCAATAGCTTTTGCAGGATTGAGTCCCTTTGGACATGTGCTCGTGCAGTTCATAATTGTTCGGCAACGGTAAACTTTAAACCGATCATTCAGGCGTTGGAGACGCTCAGTCTTTTTTGTATCTCTAGAATCCTCAATAAACCGTGTTGCCTGTAAAAGCGTAGCTGGGCCCAAATACTTATCCTGATTCCACCAATAACTTGGGCAGCTGGTTGTGCAACAAAAGCAAAGGACGCATTCCCATAATCCATCCAGTTTGGCCCGTTCTTCAGGGGATTGAAGACGCTCTTTTAAAGGATTTTCGATCACTTCATTCTCAACCCAAGGGTTCACGCTTTTATGCTGAAGGTAAGCTTCCTTGAGCTCAGGAACCAGGTCTTTCACAACGGGCATGTGGGGAAGAGGATTCACATGAATTTCATCTTTTCCAGAAACGCACTCCTCGATGGGTTTGATGCAAGCAAGGGTATTTTTCCCCTTAATATTCATGGCACAACTGCCGCAAACGCCTTCTCTACAACTGCGTCTAAATGTAAGTGATGAATCCACCTCATTTTTAATATAAATGAGTGCATCGAGCATCATAGGGCCGCATTTTGCCGTATCAATTTCAAAAATATCGTAAGAAGGGTTAATATCTGTTTCGGGGTCATAACGATAGATCTTAAATTTTTTGAGCGTAGATGGCTTTTCCTCACCTGCATAAGAAAACGTCTTTCCTGTCCCAATTTTTGTTGAATCTAGCATTTTTTATTCTCCCTTTGAACTTATCCCCAAATTCCTAAATCAATCACTCCTGTGAAGATTGTACTTGTTGCACCTTTGAGCCAGAGTACCTCATTTTCATAAAGAACTTTTAATACTCCCCCATCAAGGAAACATTCTATTTCTTGCCCCTCTTTACAAATACCGCGTTTAATCGCAGCTAAAGCTCCCGCAGAAGCTCCGCTACCGCATCCTGGTGTGATCCCAGATCCTCTTTCCCAGATGCGTATGCGAAGTTTATTATCTCCGTAGGGCTCGACAAGCTCAATATTTGTACGTTTGGGGAAAAGGGGATGATACTCAAGGTGGGAACCTAAGTAGTCAAGGGGGACGTGATCGATTTTACTCACAAAAAACACCATATGCGTTGTGGCCAAAGTCAAAATGGTTGGGTTTTTTAAGGGGCCAAAATCTATAGGTGCATAAAGTGTATCCGTTTCTTGGGAAAGAGGGATTTGATCCCATTCAAAAACGGGATTTTCAAATTTTATTGCAATTTCTCCGTCTAAAATTCGCGTTTCGTAATTTCCTGTGGATGTTTCGATCATCGCTGAATCAATGCCCTTTTCCATGAACAAAAGCTTTGCGACACATCTGGAGCTATTTCCCCAGGCACCGCTAATAGATCCATCGCTATTGCTCACTTCAATGGCAATATCAGCGCCCAGAGCCATGGGTTTGTGGAGTGTGATCAGTTGATCGGCCCCAATTCCCAGTCTACGATTGGCGATATTGGCCCGGAGTGTTGAGGTTAAGATGACTTGGCTGTCTCTTAAATCCATCACAATAAAATCATTCCCAAGAGATTGCATCTTTGCAAAAGGGATTAAATGATTTCTTGTCATAATGTTTAGTCTCCTCGAAAGTTAAAGGTTCAATAATTAATTATGATCATAAAAAAGTTAACCGTCAATTTATTATCTTTTATTTTTGAAAAAATCTTTTAAAAGCATCCCGCATTCTTCTTCTAAGATGCCTCCATAGACTTCTGGCTTATGAAAAGAAGACGCATGCTGGTAAATCTTTGGGCCGTGGTCAACCCCGCCGCCCTTAGGGTCATAGGCCCCAAAATAAAGACGTCTGATCCTGGAAAGCGAAATGGCATGCGCGCACATGGGGCAAGGTTCAAGGGTCACATAAAGATCGCAATTTTCAAGATATGTCGTCTCCAAAAATTGCGCCGCACTTTGAAGAGCAAGGATTTCCCCGTGTCCTACGGGGTTATGAAATCTATGCGTTTGATTGTGAGCAAAAGAAATAATTTGATTATTTTTAACAATAACCGATCCCACAGGAACCTCGCCTTTTTCAAAAGCCTGTTTGGCTTGAATTAAGGCAAGGTTCATGAAGTTTGTATATATTGTCATTTATGGCAAAGTGAGTGTTTGTGCGGGCTGATCTGACCATGCTGTTGTAACAACGTCAATCTCATTGTCGTTTTTGAATTTGATTTCGTCATACTTGATAGGCTGACCGGCAGGCACAATATCCATCAGGAAAAAACGCACTGTTTTATCTGGAAAAGCTGTCTTCATTTTTTCTCTAAACTTTTTCATATTTTCCGCATGTTGTTTTGTTTCATCATATCGCTCTTTGGCATATTTATCACCATATATCTTTTTATACATGCCACAATCTCTGTGGTCAATCACATAAACTTCCTCAAAGTTATGCGCCGTTTTCATAAACTCAAAAGTTTGATTGAATGCTGCTTCTAAATCATGCATGTGGTGTGGATCTGCTTTGTCTGGGGAAAGTGTGGCCCCCAAAGAAGCCCCGGGAATTGTTAAAAGATCTGTTTTTTCTGTAAGTCCAAGAATTTTTGCAAAATCAGGGACATCATCCGTGACCAAACGATAATCCACGCAAGAAACAATTAACGCTTTCACAGGTCCATGTGCGTGTGATTGCGATAGTGGTGACAATAGTCCGATCGTAAAAAACATTAACGATAAAAATTTAAACATTAGATAGTCCTCCTTATTTGATTGTGAATACGATTCTAGCAATGAATTCTAAACAAAAAGTAAACAAATCATGGAAAATATGATATCTATGATCATTATTTATAAAAAGAGGTCAAAATGAATAAAACACCCAATAAAACGCCCAATAAAACGATAGGCGCTATTTTCATTGTAGCCGGCACAACAATTGGCGGAGGCATGATCGGAATGCCCATAACTTCGGCTCATGTGGGCTTAAAATATAGTATTTTTGTGATGCTCCTGATTTGGGCTTTTATGCTCGCCACATCTTTGATCACCCTTGAAATGAACCTTTATTTCAAAAAAGGCGTGAGCATTTCCTATGCGGCGGAGAAATTTTTAAATAAAGGCGGGAAGATTTTATCGACCTTGACCATCGGCTTTTTATCCTACGCCCTTTTAGCTGCTTATATGACAGGAAGCGCCGCTATCTTATGTGAAAGTTTGGGACTTCAATCTGGAAACAAATTTATCATCATTGGCCTTGCCCTTATTTTGGGGGGAATTATTTGTACGCGCGTTAAAACTGTAGATCTAATCAACCGTTTTCTTGTCATCATCATGCTGGGCTGTTTTGTTTTTCTGATTTGGTATCTCATCCCCAGCATCGATCCAAAGCTCCTGACAATTGAACCTAAAAATTGGATCATAGACCTGCCTTTACTCGTCCCTTTATTTTTCACCTCGTTTGCCTTTCACGGAAGTATCCCCACATTGGTCAATTACATAGGGCCAGACCGGGCCAAACTCCGTTTTATCTTCTTTGCAGGACTTAGCATTCCTTTAATCATTTATATCATTTGGGAAACAATTTGCCTTGGATCAATCCCTGGAGAAAAAATAGGCGGAAATTTAGATGGCCTTGTGTCACAGCTTTCAAAAATCATCCCCCCTATGTTTATCCAAGGATTTTCCCTATGCGCAATTCTGACCTCTTTTCTAGGGGTTGGCATTGGCTTATTTGATTTCATGAAAGAAAATACAAAACTCTCGTCCAAAAGCTACCTTGGCGCCATAACCTTCATCCCTCCCCTCTTATTCGCCCTTTTTTATCCCCAAGGTTTCATCACAGCACTTTGCTACGCCGCCATCGCGTTAAGCCTGTTAGCCGTGATTATCCCTTCGTTCATTGTCTTAAAAATGAACATAAAAACCATTCCAAAATTTGCATTAATTTTGAGCATCCTGATCGGCATATTGATTATTTGTTTAGACATTTATCACATGACATCCTCCTTTAAAATCCCGCAAAAAGAAAGTGTCAAAGTCGTTGAGGTTGAATCTGTCATCAGACAAGACCTCTATTCAACAACAACCCTTTTGGGCACGGTTCAGGCGAAAAAATTTGTGTTCCTCACATCCAAAAGCATCGGCATTTTAAGCCATGCAGTTGCACCTGGAACTGCTTTAAAAAAAGGAGATGTGATTGCAAAACTTGAAAATAAAGATGCCACAAAAGCCCTTGAATTGGTCACTCAAACAGAAAAAATTGCCAAAGCGCAGCATGATCGCATGAATATTTTAGCCAAGGCCAATGTTGTGAACAAACAATCTTTAGAAGATATCAAGAACCAATGGATATCCGCCCAGAAGAATCTTTTGCAGGCAAAATCCGATCTTGAAAAAACCCAATTCATTGCGCCTTTTGATGGGATTGTTGGAAATTATAAAATGCGTGAAGGCTCTCAAGTTCAAAATAGCGATGCAGTTGTGAGCTTTTATGATCCTTCAGAAATGGTTGTAGAATTTGATATCCCGGCCCATATTTTAGGCAAACTTCAACCAAATCTGGAAATTATTGTTAAAGACAAAAAATATCCATTAAAAACAATTCCTAAAATGATTGACGCGGATACCTACATGGCCCCAGCGTATTGCGATATCAACGGTTCTGACTGCTTTATAGGTGAAATCGTAGACGTTTCTGTGCCCATCCAAAGCAGTTTGAATACACTCACGCTCAAAGAAGCCGCCGTGTTTTTAAAAGATGGACAAACGTATGTTTATAAAATAAAAGACGAAAAAACAGAACTGATCAAGGTAAAAACAGGTTTTGTTGAAAAAGAAAAAATCGAAATCAAAGAGGGTCTGATAGAAGGAGATCAGATCGTCATTTATGGTCAAGATCGTTTGCATCCAGGATTAAAAGTGGAGATTTCCCCCAAATGAATTTTACAGATTTTTTCATCAAACACCCCGTCATTACCCTTGTAATTAATGCAATGATCATTGCTTTTGGGGTTTTATCTTTTGAAGGCTTACTTTTGCGAGAATATCCAAAAGTGGAAACGCCCATGCTGCATATAAGAGCAAATTACCCCAATGCCAGCGCTGCGCTTGTAGAAAATGCAGTAACCAATCCCCTTGAATCAAAACTCGCAGGGATTGAAGGTTTGCAAAAAATTGAATCAAATACATCTTATGGACAATCTGATATTACGCTTGTTTTTAAAGAAGGTATGACCATCGATAGAGCTATGGTTGCAGCAAGAGATGCCATCGGCGCCGCAAAAGGAGCTCTTCCCAAAACACTTAGAGAACCTGCGATTTTTAAAATTGGAACCTCGAACGGACTTCCCTTTATGGGGATTGCACTTTCCAGCACATCAAAAAATGCGGGGGAGCTCAATCATTATGCCGAACTATTCCTCAAAAACCAATTTAAGAGCGTTGAAGGCGTTGCCTCAGTTGAGATTTGGGGAAGCCCTTATATGATGGAGGTTTCTCTTGATCCTAAAAAATTATATGCGTTGGGTATTGATTCTCAAGAGATTTTATCCTCTATCAGCAAAAAAACACAGAACTTTCCCACGGGAAAATTTCAAGATAAAACACCAACATTTTTAGAAAATACAATTTCTAAGCCCGAAGATTTCCAAAATATATTTTTGAAAGAAAAACAAGGAACACCCATTTTTCTCTCCACGGTTTCAGAGATTGGACTCAAAACCCAAAAAGATGGATTTCGCATACGCGTGAATCAAAAACCAGGGTTAATGCTTTCCATTGAGCGAACTCCTGATTCAAACCCTATGAATATTTCAAGTGAAATTACGCATAAATTCCAGGATCTTAAAAAGAATCTCCCCAAAGATATAGAAATGAGCCTCGTGATTGATCAAAGCAATTTTATTAAAGCTTCTTTAAAAAATCTCGGGATTTCTATTGTGGAAGCAATATTTTTGGTTTTGGTCATTGTCTTTATCTTTTTACGCAACCTCAAAGCAACATTGATCCCCCTTGTCACAATCCCTATTTCCCTCATTGGAGGGATTATTTTCCTCAAAATATGCGGATTTTCCATCAATACGCTGACTCTTCTTGCCATGGTTTTGGCCGTTGGTCTTGTGGTCGATGATGCAATCGTTATTCTTGAGAATATTTCAAAATATATCGAAAAGGGGCTTTCTCCGTTAGAAGCAGCCTTAAAAGGGTCACGGGAAATGAGCTTTGCCATCATCGCGATGACGGGCACTTTGGCCAGCGTATATATGCCTTTGATGTTTATTCCAGGGGCGATCGGACAACTGTTTATTGAGTTTGCCGTGGCACTCTCAGGATCTGTTATTTTATCAGGAATTGTGGCCTTAACCCTTTCTCCGTTAATGTGTTCAAAGTTAGATGGCAATCATCAAAGAAAACTTTTACCTAAAATTGACACATATTTAGAAAATATCGATATTTTTTATATGAAATATTTAGATTTAACCTTTATTCACAAACGTAAAATGATCGTTATTATAATAGGTCTTTTGCTCTTTATGGTTGGTCTTTTTATGATCATCTCAAAAGCCCCCATTCCAAAAGAAGACCGAGGAATTATGGGAGTATCTATTCCACAAATAAAAGGGAAAAACATGGATGATTTAGAGCAAGTTATGGTCAAAATCGAAGAAAAACTTTCTCCTTATCTCGAAAATACAAAAAGCATGTTTTCCTTCATGGGGCCCTGGGGAGGAGAGTGCATTTTAATCTTGAAAGATCATGGGGAAAGATCGAAAAATCCTGTGCAAATTGCGCAGGAAATTGGACCTCAAATGGAAAAGTTCCCGTCTTTAGATCTTTGGCCATGGAGTGAAGACACCGGATTACCCTTAAGAGGGCAAGGCGGCGGAAGGCTTGATCAAGTAGAAATGACCGTTTCAACGCCGCATTCTTACCGTGAACTCCTGAATTCTTTAGATAAGCTCAAATCCACAATCAATGAAAAAAAGTAACTCCCCAGGTATGTAATCATTAAGCCGTTGCTTTTTGGATTGCTTGGAATATTGGATTGCCTTGTTTTCGGTTGGTGGAAATGAAGCCGCGGATTGTGCAAAAGTCTTGTGCGTCGTTGATGTTGCGGAAGCCGCC
>CAIYWZ010000107.1 GCA_903930075.1 uncultured Alphaproteobacteria bacterium
GGCGGCTTCCGCAACATCAACGACGCACAAGACTTTTGCACAATCCGCGGCTTCATTTCCACCAACCGAAAACAAGGCAATCCAATATTCCAAGCAATCCAAAAAGCAACGGCTTAATGATTACATACCTGGGGAGTTACCTTAATTTTAAAATCTTTGCACAAATGACTTGAAACCCATCTCTAAAAAGTTTAATCATTAAAGGTGTAAGTATTTACCTCGGGGGCCATCCTTTGGAATTGCCAAGGATCAACCGGTGAGGTGAGTGGTTGCACATAAATGAAATAAAAATAATGGAGATACAATTTAAATGCCCAGTCCCGTCCTAGATGTTGTCCAATGGTATGAAGGTATGTTGCTGCTTCCTCAGCATTTTCAGCAATCAGACAGGCGTATACGCCAAATGTTTTGGTATCACCTTTCCCATCTTGCCCCTTATTATTATGGTATTGTTAAGTTCAAGGCAGATCCTGCACTTTTCACCAAAGGGATTGTCCATATTTTAGAGCTTGAAATGGTGATGCAAGATGGCTTTGTGATTTATTTCGAATCCAAACCAGACTTTGCGTTGGAAATCGATTTAACGGGCGCACCAGAACATTCTTGGAGTGGAAATACGCTCATGCTCCATATTGGAACTTTAAGGTACAGAGAAGGGGAATCAAACTGTGATGGTCCCCTTGCCCGTTTTCAATCCATTGAAGGGGATATGATTGTTGATGAAAATACGGGGACGAATCCTGTGAGTTTTCCAAGACTTCGCCCAAAATTATTTTTACTTGCAGGTGAAACGCCTCCTCCTGAATTTATTTCCATGCCCTTGATGCGCGTGATGAAAAAAGATGAAAGTTTTTTTGCCACTGACTTTATTCCTCCCCAACTGGCGGTTTCCAGGAATTCTCCCCTGGGTGGACTGTGCATGGAGTTGATACAACATATCCGGGAAAAAGTCTCCTTTTTGACAGATAAAGTAAAAAACCCATCGACAAATTCTCCTGGTGGAGACTTTTCCATTGCCCTTCGAACTCTGATTTCAACGCTTATTCCCTTTGAGGCGATGCTCTACAGCGAACATAATGGTCCTTTTCAACTTTATCTGGGCTTGTGTACGATTGCTGGACAAATTTCAAGTCTGAATCCAACGTTGATATTGCCAACATTTGCGCCTTACAACCATAAAAACTTAAGGGCAACGTTTACTCAAGTGACTGATTATTGCCATGAAACGCTTAATCAGATTAAAGAAACCTACAAAATCATTAAATTTGACCAGGAAGAACGGGTTTTCAAAATGAAGCTTCCTCAACCTTGGCTCACGCCGATTCTCACCATTGGTGTTGAAATCCATCAAACATTTGGGGAAAATGAAGGCATGGAATGGATTAAATCCGCCATCATTGGAAGCGAAAATTATTTAAGAGGGATCAGAGATAAACGTGTCCTTGGTGCCCCAAGAAATGTAAACTTAAAAGATGGAACATTCAAAAACGCCTCTGGTGCGGGAATTTTAATGGTCAATATTCAATTGAGTCCGGAATATACAGATCCTTTACATCCTTTAATTATTACGAACATTTCAGACACAATAGAAAAAAGGCCCAAAGGCATTTATCTCTATGCAGAAAATAACGTTTCCTAATGCAACGTTTTTTCTTGTAATTTTTTAAAATCTCTGTTAAATCTCTAGAATAATTATTTAGAGAAAAGGGTTTTATTGGTTATGAGAATTTTATTTGGTTTATGTGTATGTCTTTGTGTGGCAAGTGTTCAAGCTTCAGAGGTGGGTGTCATTGATTCTGTAGAGTCTCTTGCAAAAGCGATGCGTCGTTATGAGATTTTAAGAACAGAAACGTCATCAGACATGAGGCAGATGCGAAATCAAATTACCGGGTTTTTGCATCAAAATCACGATTTGATCAGATCACAGCAAGAACAAACATTGATCGATGCATCTTGTGACCTAGAATATTTGATTGTAGATCATGAGTTTCAGCCGATTTTAGAGACGTTAAAAGATCAAATTATCCGCTTTAAAACAAGCGCTTCTTCTGCGCAAATGGCAAGGGCTGATTTACTGCATCAAAGGGAAATTCAAGGAGAAAAAGCTCGGATCTCTGTCCTGGAACCCTCATCAGACGCTTACCACGCACACCATGTGGATTCTACAATAAAACAGATCTCTCCCTTATCATGCCGTCCAGAACCAAAGTTTCAAAAAAGTTACCACTATCATCAACTCATGAAATATTATTTTAAAAAATATTTTACGTTTAATTCGCAATATCCTGATTGTGAAATCATAAATCTTTCTATGAGTCCCGCTGGAAAAGATTCTACGCTGGGGTTTTCTGTAGGTATATTTACGTCAATAGGATTCAACTTCCCCTACTCACTTTCTGTGAAAGCCTCTGGAAATAATGGGTACGCCTTAACCAATCTATTAGACTCCGATTACTTTTTGTATCAACTACTTTTAGGCGATTGGTCCAAAAGAATTAATATTTCGGAACAAATACTGGGGTCAATTCTGTCCTACATGGTAAAAGATATGTTAAATAGTAGTATGATTATTGTGGGAAGTATAGGCAGTGGAAATGTCCCTTCTGTTTTTTCAAACCGTCCTGGTGAAGAAGAAAAGTTACAGAAAATTTTTATTTGGGCTTTGGGAAGTGATGTCGTTGCAAACGTGAATGGGAAAAATATGAGGTATAGTGGAACATCCATGGCGGCCCCATCGGTCACGGGGGTGGCGGCATTGATTGCGGGAAAATATCCTTCATTTTCTAAAACGGATATTAAGGAATGTATTTTAGAGTCCGCCCGACAGGATTTCTTTGTTGAAAATTATAAAGCGCGCACCTCAATTCATGTCTCAAAAGATTTTGACAAAGTTTCTATTGTCTGCAAAGGTGAATTTCTAGAAGCTAAAGAGCCTTATACCCCATCTGTTTGGGGGAAGGGAATTTTAGAT
Organism: uncultured Alphaproteobacteria bacterium; assembly: GCA_903930075.1. Lineage (GTDB taxonomy): Bacteria > Pseudomonadota > Alphaproteobacteria > CAIYWZ01 > CAIYWZ01 > CAIYWZ01. Next base: position 2,972 of record CAIYWZ010000107.1, read on the forward strand.
GCAACGCGTGCTTTGGACTATGCAGAACTTAAAACCCTTGGAGAAAGTAAAGACGATATCGTCAAAATCCTGAATTTTAGAGAAAAATGGAAACAAAAAAAGATCATCCGAAGATTAGATCAGATCAGATGATGACCCAAACTCCAACAAATTCTCAAGGGAGCTTATTAGATACTCTTTTGTTGGATTCATATGGACATGTATATATGGCAAGAACGTGTGAAGATCATTACACAACAAAATTTCTCGATCATTATTCAAGTATCTTATATGATTCAATCAAATCTGGCAATCTTGAGCAAATTCAAGAATTTTTTATGAATCATAAATGGATGCGATGTTCTCACAACGAACACGGCCAAACTCCCTTAAATTTTTCGATTTTAAAAGGGAACACAGAAATTGCGAGATTTTTTATTGAAAATAGAAAAATTCTTGTATTCAATCAAAACGGATGGACTAATATTTGTTACGAGAATTTGACATTGCCTTAATGCCAACTTCTGTAAGTTTGCTTGTTAACTTAATATACAACAAAAACTTCTATACAACAAAGATATTTTAAAAGACAGACAAAACCAGTCTTGTTTCACAATAGCTTCAACTAAATTGACCCAACAAGCTTTCTACCTTTCAACCTCCCCCCTCCCCCCATGCTTCTACTCTGACTGGAGAGAAGCCACTTTTATGAACCATGATTCACTCTTCCTAGGACGCTCACCTAACTCAGACATCTCTCTCTTGTTTGATCCTTTTTGTTGAACTCTGTGAAATTTATCAATTCTTATTTATCGTAATCGAAGACAATAAAAATAACTTCAGGTACAAATCTATTTTTCATTGAGAAATGTAAAAAGGGTAGTATCTTGGTGTGGAACAGAC
>CAIYWZ010000108.1 GCA_903930075.1 uncultured Alphaproteobacteria bacterium
CTACCAGACATCGTTCGCCGCTTAATTTTTTGATACATATTGCGGGAACTTTGATTGCTTATCAGTTTAGAAAAAATAAACCTACTATTTCTGATATTTCATTGCAAATTTAAGAACTTAATCCCGAACTGGCGTTACTAGCAAGAATTGGGAGAGAAATCCTGCGATGTTTTTTTCTCCTAAATTCACGCATCCAATGATCTTCATTCCCACCAAAGTTTTAGGGCTATAATGCACCGTAATTTGGGCCGAGGTTTGTAAAATTCCAATGCTGCCTCCAAAATCGGCCCAAACCTTAAAAGCTGGCTTTTTTGCCCTTGGAAATTCTTCGACTTTCACAATCGTTCCTGAACGCAAATCGACACGCTGGAAATCATCATAGGTTATGCTTGTCATTTCCATCGCTTTCGACTTTTTTGGGAACAAAATCAAACCCACACCCGCCCCAAGGGTTGCATCTGAGAATACGTTTAAATCCAAGCCAGAGTCCTTTAAATAAACCCCACTCCTGAAGAGCTTGCTGGGTATAATGGGAACAGGTGGGATGATAACGGCAAACAGGACCGATCCAGAGTGAAAGAGTGTTTTGATAAAGAGTAATGAGTTTATGAATGAGGAACATTTGAAAATCCTTTTGCAAAACCCCGTTTGAGATCCTCCAGAATTTGGACATAATCCCCTTCAATGAGACGATGTTTTGCAATCATAACAACACGGGCACTTTTAATATTTTCATCCAAACGATGCACATCAAAAAAAAGAGCTCGCATTCTGCGCTTTGCAAGGTTACGAATAACCGCGTTTCCTATTTTCTTAGAAGCAACGATTCCATAACGCAGGGAATCATCCAAAGGAGTTTCTTGCAGTTGAAGAATAAAATATTTAGAAAAGAAAACCTCTTTTCCCTTAAGACTTAAAAATTCAGATCTTTTTTTCAGAGAAAGGAGGCGAAGCAATTGAAATCGTTACGCAGAAAGACGGGCTCTGCCGATTGCTCTTCTTCTTGCAAGAATATTGCGGCCATTTTTTGTCGCCATACGCGCTCTAAAGCCATGACGGCGTTTTCTGACTAAAACACTTGGTTGAAATGTACGTTTCATAAAACAAACTCCTTAAAATAATTGTAAAACTTAAAGACTGTATATCTTAATATCTCTTAAAAGTCAATCTTTTTATCCTGTAGTTGCAGGCATAAAAAAATATTTCTATTCTTCAACATTCAACGAGATAAGAGTATCCCTAAAAACAGGAATATACCCTCTAATCCGCTCATAAATTTCATCTGCGAGCTTTTCATCGTAAGTATGAGAGGTCAAATTTCGATCATGAAGCATAGAGACCCAAACATCTTCATGATCGATCAAATGCCCCCGGTAGGCTTCTTTCAACACATCTTTTGGATAGTGAACATCAACGCCTTTTTCCTTTAAAATGGCCTTGAGCAGCTTCCAAAAAAGCTCAATTGTAAATTCAAATCTTTGGATTGTCGCATCAATATTGGCTCTGTCAGCCTGAGGCGGCTTAAACGCGATCAGCTCCAGAGCATTTAATGCTTTGGAAACATTTAAAAAACCAAGTTCAATTTTGTAAACGCTCATATAGTTTGATTCCTTGAGTTAAAATCGCATCTTTAATTGCTGAAAGGTCTTTCAAACGATCAAGACGGATACAATCTATTTTGAGCAGCGTATCAGCCCCGTCAATAATGTCAAGTATTTTGGACCATTCCAGGTCACTGGCCCGTGGGGCATAAATTGCCAAATCGATATCCGACCTGGGATCATGATCTCCGCGGGCCCTTGAACCAAAGAGCCAAATTTCCTCAACGAACGGAAGATCCATCAATTGCTGATAAAATATATAGTTTCCAATATCTAGATTTTGCATTTTTTAATTCCTAAAATTCCTATTTTTAGGTATAATAGAGGATCAGTACTTATGACAAGAGAAAGATTTAAAAAATGACAGTAATTACCAGATTTGCACCCTCTCCCACCGGTTATCTTCATATTGGAGGCGCGCGGACGGCTCTTTTTAATTGGCTTTATACCAAACATATGAATGGAAAATTTTATTTGCGCATTGAAGATACCGATCGGCAAAGGTCCACGGAATCTGCGGTTGAGGCAATTTATAAAGGGCTGGAATGGCTGGGGCTTACATTTGATGGCGAACCTGTGATGCAATTTGCAAGGGCGGACCGTCACCGGGAAGTGGCCTACAATCTTTTGCAAAATGGCAAAGCCTATAAGTGTTTTTGTACCGCTGAAGAACTTGAAGCGATGAAGGCGGAGGCAACCCAAAGGGGAGTAACCCCAAGATATAATGGACTATGGCGGGAAAAAGACCCTGCCCTTGCGCCCAAAGATGCGCCCTTTGTGATACGCTTAAAATGCCCCCAGGAAGGCGAAACCGTGGTTCAAGATTTGGTTCAAGGGGAAGTGCGGGTTTTCAATAAACACCTAGATGATATGGTCCTTTTGCGCAGTGATGGAAACCCAACCTACATGCTCTCGGTGGTTGTGGATGACCATGATATGGGCATCACCCATGTGATCCGCGGGGATGATCATCTCACCAATACTTTCCGTCAAATTCAAATTTACGAGGCTGCAGGGTGGAACGCGCCGATTTTCTCCCACATCCCCCTTATCCACGGCCCCGATGGCGCCAAGCTTTCCAAACGCCACGGCGCCCTTGGAGTGGAAGCCTATAAAGACATGGGCTATCTGCCAGAAGCCCTGCGCAATTATCTCATGCGTTTGGGATGGAGTCATGGGAACGAGGAAATTATTTCAACCGAGCAAGCCATCGAATGGTTTGACGTCAAAAACATCGGAAGATCTCCCTCACGTATTGATTTTTCAAAATTGGATAATCTCAATGGTCATTATATAAGGGAAGCTGATAACAAGCGTTTGGTAAATGATGTCTTAGATTTTGTAAAAAAAGAAGTTCCTGAAACTCAAAAAACATGGCTGCTTGCCGGAATGGATGGCCTCAAGCAAAGGGCTAAAACCCTTGTAGATTTAAGCGAAAACGCCAAATTTTACCTCCACCAGGGCCCCATAGAGCCAGAGGGTGAAAAAGCAAAATCTGTTTTGAGCGAAGATTCCCTCAAACTTGCCAGAGAAATCGCAAATTATATCGCAAATCTTGCCCCCTGGACGTCCGCCACAGACCTCGAATCTGCCACCAAAGCGCATACAGAATCACTGGGGCTTAAAATGGGCGCCTTCGCCCAAACTTTACGCGTACTCCTGACCGGCAAAACCATCTCTCCGCCTTTGTTTGAGGTGATCATTGTTTTGGGGAAGGAAGAGTTTATGCTGCGAGTTGGCAACTAGATTCCGTTGTTTTGGCAGTGCATTTTATCAATACGACCTTGGATATGTATGATAGTTTTCTAGGCTTCTTTAGCTACATTATTCATTACTGCATCACTCTTAAAAGAAGTTTTTTCAACATATCCATTTCTTCTTTCAAAAATAATGATCTAAATCTGCCGTTGTTTTTTTGCCTAAATTCTCTTTATGCAGCTCCAGAAATTTCTCACCGGAGGCTCTTCCTGCTGTAAACAAAGATTCGAGAATAAAAGAGGGTTCGATGCTCACTGCGCTTCTGGGATCGAGTTCTGAAAAAAGTTCATTGTCTTGAATCATATGGATATAAACACGTTTCATCTTGGAGGTAGAGGCAAGGACTTTAGAATCAATCAATTCTGAAATAAAATGAATGACGCGAAGTTCCCTTAAAAGACATGAGTTAAAGGTGATCTGGGCATTTCGATTGGAAATATCAATAGATGTTCGCGGGACCTCATTAATTTCTTTGGGCGAGAGTTGAATCACCACGATATCGGGAGAAGCACATTCATAAATCAAAGGGTAAATGGCTGGATTTGCAAGATATCCACCATCCCAATAACTTTCTCCCTTAATTTCAACCGCATGAAATAACGAGGGAAGGCAGGCCGAGGCCAAGAGAACATCTGTGGAAATATCGTGAATATTAAAAATTTTAGGCTTACCACTTTTCACGTGGGTTGTTGCTAAAAAAAGCTTAATAAATTCGGCGGATTTAAGAAGATCAAAATCATAAAATTGATCGACCATATACCTTAAAGGGTTAATATTCATCGGGTTCCATTCATATGGAGAAAAAGAGGTTTGAAATTGTGTCGCTGAGCGCTGTATAAGACTGACAAACTGGGAACTTAGGGCATCTTTCATGCCAAAAAGATCCAAAAAGTCATTCACCCCAGAAGAAACACCAGAAGGAATATAATGACTTGGGCTTTGGCGCATCACCATTTCCCAATATCTTTTGAGTTCATCCTTGGCCCCTTGATTCCCATTTTTGAGCAAACCTTGGGCAAGAGCCGCGGCGTTCATCCCACCTGCGCTTGTCCCACTCAACCCTTCAATTTGAATATCATCTTCATCCAACAAACGGTCAACGACCCCCCAGGTAAACGCCCCATGGGATCCACCCCCTTGAAGGGCAAGGTTAATGGTCTTTTTAGAATTTTTGTGGCGATTATGCATAGCTGATCCTTTCATGCTCTTTTTTTAATTTGACATGAAAAGGTTAATGAAGTCTGAATTTAAAATTAAAAATTTTGCAAGGTATTTAAATAAATTTTCTGTAAATCATAAAGATCATCTAGTCTGACATTTTCATCAACCTTATGGGCCGTTTGGGATATGAGGCCAAATTCAGCCAAATTATTGCAAATCTTGATGATAAATCTCCCATCAGATGTTCCGCCAGACGTGCTTAAAATCGGAGTTTTTGCGCAAATTTTCTGACAGCTTTGCCCAATCATGTGCGCAAGAGTTCGATCATGAGATAAGAATGCTTCCCCTGAACCATCAAAGACAATTTCTGCCCTATCATGAACGATGTGTATGAGTTTTTCTCGCAGCGTTTGTTGTGTATAGTGTGGATTAAAGCGAATATTCCCTTTGGCGTGAATTTCCCCTGGGATCATGTTTTTTGTCCCATTCCCCACATCCACAGAGGTAATCTCCAGGTGTGTGGGATCAAAAAAATCATAGCCCTGGTCGAAAGAATAATTTTGTAAGTCTTGAAGCAAGCCAAGCATTTTAGGGATCGGATTATCTGCAATTTCTGGATACGCCACATGCCCTTGAATCCCTTTTAAGGCAAGATCAAAGCTCAAGCTCCCCCGTCGCCCGGCTTTAATCATCTCCCCCAAAAAACTTGGGTTTGAAGGCTCTCCAATAATACAGGCATCGATTTTTTCGCCTTTTTCCAACAGAAAATCAACAATCCTGACCGTCCCCTGGTCCGAGCGATCTTCCTCATCCCCGGTAATCAAAAAAGCAATAGAGACCTCCCCAGGACTCTTTAAATACTCCTCCACCGCGCATAAAAAGGCCGCTATCGCCCCTTTCATGTCTACAACGCCGCGTCCGTAAATCCGGTCTCCCACAATTTCTCCGGCATAGGGCGGATATGTCCAATCCCCCCCTGGCGGAACCACATCCGTATGCCCGGCAAACGCGATCACAAAGGGGGCATCACCAATCTTGGCATACAAATTGGCCGTCTTTCGTCCACCTGTTTCCACATCGAGGCGTATCGTCTTGGCTCCCAAATTTTCCAGAAAATTTTGCACAAAAAAAACACCCTCCCCAGAATCTGGAGAAGGTGTTTCAAACCGAACGAGTGATTTTGTTAAATCAATAACGTTTGTCATCAATTAAGCGGAAGCTTTTTTCTTGAGCTTCTTCTTAATCGCTGCAACATCTGGAGACAACTTAATTGACGATGTCTTGAGCAAAAATGCATCCAATCCACCATGAAACTCAATCGTTTTTAATCCATTTGGCGTCAAACGCAAACGAAACTTTTGCCCCAAAATATCACTGATTAGAGTCACAACCTGAAGGTTGGGCAAAAATCTGCGTTTTGTTTTGTTATTCGCATGGCTCACATTATTGCCCACCATGACTTTTTTTCCTGTTATTTCACATACTCTAGACATTTATACACCTCTTAAAAATAAATGATTAATAGCTTAAATGGGGGAGTTTGTCAAGTAAAAACATTTTATTTTTACACTTTAATCCATTTTTCATTACTTAAAAGTTAATGACCAGTAAACTCATGAGAAAAGAAGGGGCCATTATAGCGGAAAAACAACTTAATATTGGGATCGATAGGCTTTTCTATTGCTCCTAGCAATCTTCCCATCAGTCCCCTTGTTTTTTCTGTCATGGAAGAAGAAACAAAAATATAAAAATCTGATGATAAAGGAAATGTAAGTTCTTTTTGATCAAAATTAGCATTCAAAAAATCTCCATAATTACGTTTTTGCAAGAAACAATAAGCATCGTCAATATTTTCAGTTCCAGGATTGATATTATACATACGTGTCTCCAGAGATAAAGCCTTTGTGCAATTTACACAAGGGTCTCTATCTGTATAAATATTTAAAACAAGCACATCAGATGGAGAAAGATGGCCAGGTATATGCTCTGGATGCTCCAATAAAAACAAACGCAAAGCCTGCTCACTATGAGTATAAGGTGAAATCATCTTGTTTGAAATCTTTCTACTTCCTGTTGGAAGTTTTTGAACTTCACGCAAAAGATCATCTTGCTGCTCCTGAAAAAAACATCCTTTCAGATTATTACGTAAATCTAGTTTTTTCACCTTTTCATCCTCAAGGGAGAGGCTAATATTACGGTTATTTTCATTTTCCTTAAACATCACATATGACCAGCTCGCAAACCGTTGATCTTTCTCGAGTATCCGTATTAAAGAATTTGAGGAACCACCAAAAAAAATCATGGGCTTCCCATTAATTGCCAAAAGATCATTATTTTGTAATGATTGGCCTTCACCAAAAACAGACCAAGAAGCCATGCAAAGATTTTTATCATTTTTTAACTCATTGATTTTAATTAAAATAATATCCCTGACTTCATAGTTTACAAAAGCATTTTTATCTAGAGTATCTTTAACACAATCAGAAATAGGAGGACCATTATGATTCAATCTCAAAAAAGTGTCTCTGATACTCGAATCCGCAAGTACTATTTCTTTTATCATATCAATCATTTCATCATCACTTAAAGTACTCAGCCTTTTCCTGAACTCATGAATGTGAGAATACATAAGATGATGATGATCTTCAAGATTAACGCCATTAAATTCAAGTTTGCGTTTCCATATAAATCTTTGTCCCGGCACTTTGCAAGTTGGATTTTCAATCACCGTCGGTAGGGAAAAATCTGGAATTTTTAAAAAAGGAATTTCTAAAGCATTTGAAGCAAATAGAGAAGAAAAAAATAATACCCCATAGGAAAAAATTAAAAGAACAATTTTTTTAGGCAAGATCCGTCTACTCCCACTTAAATGGCTTAGTACCATGCCATATAATTTTTGTTTCGAATACTTTCTTTTGATCAGAATCAAGTGCGTCCAATACTTTTCTAACACCAGCAAGATCTGCTCCATAATTTCCTCTAATATCAACATAAGGAACAACCGTAAAGGTAAAAATTTTCATTAAAAAATCGTATATACCTTGCTGACTTGCTTCATTATGTGCAACAGAGAGCAATCTTAATTGTTGATGATTTTGCAGAGTCTGCGCCAATAGACATAATCCGTCGTCCAGAAGCCTATTATAAGATATATCTAGTTTTGAAAATGTATCGCCTAAGTCTGTAATGTGTGTCAAAAGAGGAGACAAAGGCTTTTCAGAAATTGGCGTCCCATCATCACTAGAATCATCTTCGCTTTCTTCAAGAAGCTTATTCTTGATTTCTTCAAGAAGTTTATCAGACGTAATTGTTTTGCGGGAACAATCAAGATAATCAGGCCCAATAGAGGGATTAAAATAACCGGAACAATTATTAGGCTCTGCAATCTTGAGTTGGTCCATGGGAATGTCATAGACATCATCTAAAGGTCCTCTATGAAAGCTCCCAACCATATGGGTATCAACCCATTTTTGATATTTTTCTAAAATCACAAAAGATTTCTTGATATCTCCATTTAAAAATTTACGCAGTGTTTCATAATTTCCACGCGCATCAATCTCATCGGAAATTTTAGCACAACTTTTTCCTAACCTATGTAATGTAGAGCGCAATTCATCCCAATTGATTTCCTCACAATGGCTTAAACGTACAGCCTCAGAGGATTTTTGATCAAAATCAAACATCGTGGTTATAGAGGATCCAAAAATTTTACTCTCAAAGAGAAAAAACACACACATCAAAAGAACAGTTTTCATAAAGAATTTCCTACTTTTCCATTATTTACACTTTCACCTTATCAAGGTTTTAAAAAAAAAGTAAAGATATTTCCAAAGAGGATGTTATTTTTTTACGCTTTAATCTCTTTTGGTTTATCGTGGTAGATTGTCGTCATAAAAGCCCCCGAAAGAATGATGACAATCCCTAAAATCTTCAGGAAAGTCATGGCTTCCCCTAAGAGGATCACACCAACAATAACGGTAAAAACAGGTTTGAGGACGGATAAAATAGACGTTTTTTCTGACGTGGTGTGTTTAAGAGAGGCAAGAAGCAACAAAATAGGGATTGCTGTGGAAATAATTCCAATCCCGCAAATATTTGCCCAGGCGCTTAATGTACTTGGTGTCATGAAACTGTTGTGTAAAAGAGCGCTGACCAAAGAGGCAACCGAGCACCCTATAGATACGGCAAAGAGCGCAACTGACGGCGAAAGGGAGCTTTTTTTGCTCAAGACAACGTATCCGGCGTAAAATATCGCGGATAAAAGCGCTAACCCAACGCCCAGCATATCAACAGAAAGTTTAGTCATATCCACCAGGAACAACATTCCAAACAAAACAAGCGCGATGGAATAAGAGTAAATTGTGGGGATACGCTGACCATCAAAAAGCCAATTGCTCAGCATCACAAAAATCGGAAAGGTAAACATAATCACCATGGAAAGACCTGTCCCAAGATGTTCGCATGCTAAAAAATAAAAATTTGCGCACCCTGTGTAAAATATGCTACCGGCAAATAGGATTTTAAGAAATTCCTTCCAATCCTCCCTTATCTTTTCACCTTTAAAGAGAAGAATAGCCCATACAAAAACCCCAGAGACCATAAATCTCCAAAAAGTCATGGTATAGACAGAAATCCCCTCATTTATCACATTCGTGCCAAAATAAGCCAAGAACCCATAAAAAAATCCAGATAAAATAGCATAAAAAGCGCCTTTAGTCTCATTCATTTCTGTTTTTTTTATCATGATATGATCTACTTTCTTATTTTTGTTTCAGGAAATCTGGGGAAAATCAAATGGCGGATGGGGTGGGATTCGAACCCACGAAGACCTTCCAGCCTTGCCGGTTTTCAAGACCGGTGCCTTCAACCGCTCGGCCACCCATCCACAAATGATGAAAGCATACATGCCACATTTTTATGTCCATGTCAAGAAGCTTTAGAAATTTTTTCTTGATTTTTTCATGCAATAGAGATTAATAGTACGATTGAAATTAATTTATAGAAGAAAGAAATTATTATGAAAAAATTTAAAAATGTCGTATTGACAACCCTATTGATAGGATTTTCAATCCAGGCAAAGGGATCAGAACTCATACTAACGGAACCATCAAATCCCATAACAACTCCTTTTATTTCAAAGGTTTTGTATCATGCTGATATATTAGACACGACTCTAAATTATCTTGAGCTGAAAGATTTTGTTCGATTATCAGAACTTTCAAAGACAACATCCAGTTTTATGAACACATTTTTCCAAAACAAAGAGCAAGAAGCGCAAGCTGTATACCAAGATCTAGCAAGCTCTACAAATTCAGAAGGGCTCAAGAGGCATTTTATAAAAATTTTAAAGTTAGCTCAGTATTCCCCAACAGCTCTGCGATATAGTTCAAAATTATTTCAAGATTTAGGAATTTATGAAACAGATGGAACAATCCAAGTACACGCCAAGCTATTAGGTTCAAGCCATATCGATTCTTCAACACTTTTAACTTTTCCCAGCCCTTTTCCTGTTAAATTGAGTACACTTTTAGAAGCAAGTAAAAAATTTGAAGAGGATACTACGCAAACCCTGGATATCTTTAAAAATGCAACCCAAGAGAATATAAATATAAAACGCAGCATTAGAAATCTCAATATCTGGTTTGACCAATCTTTTAATATTCCTACAAATGTAAGTGTTGATTTATCATTCGAAAATGTAAAAATTCGGATAAATAATGCTATTTTCCGTCCACGAAATTCGACAGATCCCCTTGTGAATGTTGCGTTCAGGACACCAATCACCTTCTTTACTCCCCAGCAGGGCAATACTATAGAAACAAACGGAAATATTGATATATTATATCAACAAGATGGATTTCTACTTTTGTCTGATGAACTTGATGGAATCAATATTATTGTAGGACAAGGCATAATTATAAGTCCAACTACGTTAGAAACTCCGATCAATAGAGATGAACATCCCTTTAGAAATCGTAGTATCCCTTCGATCCCTCCCGCAGAGCTCCAAGCTTTCCAAGATTCCTGTGATATTATTTTTTCAAGTGATGTGAGATTAAAAACAGAGTTTTAATTTTCAAACATGCAAAAAAATAACTTTCAAAACTTTATTGCCCTTACCCGCCTCAACCGGCCCATTGGTATTTTTTTACTTTTTTGGCCGTGTTGCTGGGGTCTTTCGATGGCAAAGGCTCCTTTTTATTTTTATGGAGTGTTTTTGCTGGGATCGATCCTGATGAGATCGGCCGGGTGTATTGTGAATGATTTTTTTGATCGGAAGTTAGACGCCCTGGTCACCCGGACGAAAAATCGGCCTTTAGCGTCAGGGCAGATGAGCTCCAAAGAAGCTTTTCTTTATTTATTTGGCTTGTTATCGTTAAGTTTACTCATTTTAATTGTCTTTCTGCCACCCCTGTGCTGGATTATTGGGGTAGTTTCCGTGATTATGCTCACCCTTTATCCTTTGATGAAACGCATCACCTTTTTCCCACAGCTTTTTTTAGGATTTACGTTTAATATCGGCGTTTTGATGGGGTGGTTTGCGGTTCAAAATTCCATATCTTTGAATATCATCATTCTTTATTTTGCGGGAATTTTGTGGACGCTTGGATATGATACAATCTATGGATTTCAAGATATCGAGGATGATATGCTTGCTGGTATTAAATCCACATCGATTTATGTCAAGAACAAACCAAAAGTTTTTTTAAGTGTTGTTTACGGATTATGTCTTTTGCTCCTGCTTTTGCTCAGCACCCAGTATCTTCCCATTTTGATCATCGGCCTGCTTTTACTGGCGCAAATTTTCACGGATTTAAACTCACCAAAAGATGCTCTTAAAAGCTTCAAACTCAATTTCTGGGTTGGATTTTTAATTATTTGGGCCGTCCTTTAAAAAACTCATGTGACATTAATTCTTTGTTAATCTATTTAACGCGAAAGTATAAGAGTAAAACGGTAACTATTGACAAAAATAGTTTAGATAAACAATTATAAATTGCGATGTTAAAATGAATATACGTATTTTTGCTCTTTTATCTTTATTCTGCGCGGACAACATCTTGGGATCAGCGCAGCCAAATTTTGGTATTCCTAATCTTCAAGGATTAACAGGCGCAATAGGAAATTCGCCTCCTTCTATCAATAATTTAGCAAGCATCGGACAACAAATCAATGGAGGGGCTGCAAATAATGCTCTTTCTTCTGCCACCAATTTAACAAATAGTCTTGGACAGCAACTCAATGGAGCAACGGGAGGCCAAGCCTCGGGTGTGATTAACCAGGCAACATCAAGCATCAATAATCAAACATCTACAGCAATTGCTGGAACTCAAAATACTCCACCCAATAGTCCACCCGGTGGTGGAAAAAATAGCGCACCTGGCGACGAACCCACCAAACAAACTGCCCTTGAAGCGATCGAGGGTGCTTTAACAGGGGTTGATCCCACATCCATAGATGCGGAAAGAGCCGTTCCAAACATGGATCCGAACTCAGGAACTGCAGGTGGAAGTAATACCCCTCCTCCTAATTTAGAGCTGCTTTGGAAATGCAAAAGAGACTCGTCCATGAATAAAGCTTTGTGCGCCGTTGCGATACAAAATTTTTGTTCAGGAAGATGTACAAGACTCAATTGTATGGTCCCAACTAATTATGTCACATGTACGGATATTTGTGGAGAAAAAGCCACGATGATGCAACCTTGCGTTGATGCAGGTAAACTCAATGTGGGACCTGCACAAATTATGAATGTACAAGGCGCATTTGATCCTTCCGCTCCACCACCGCCACCGCCAGAACCCGCTGCCGATCCTAATGCTGCGGCAGGTGCCCCTGGGCAAGATCAAAATGCAGCCATGGCCGCCATGATGCAACAGCAACAACAAATGGCGATGATGGGAATGGGTCTTGGTTTAGCAGGAGCAGGCGCTGGAGCTGCGGCCAAAGGAGTTGGAGCTGCGGCTAAAGGAGTTGGATCTGCCGCCAAAGGAATTGGAAGTTTATTTAAGAGAAAATAATGAAAAGAATAATATACTTTCTTATGCATTTTTCAGTCCTAAGCAGCCTTTTAGGATCAAACCAACCCAATAATGGAATTCCTGGACTTGTGAGTCAAAACGTTGGTTCAATCATAGGCAATGGACCTTCTTCAGCAGCCAACATGACAAATAACATTGGGCAGCAAGTTAACCAAGGAACAGGCGGCCAATTTTCAGGTATAATAGGACAGGCAACTTCAGCCGTCAATAATTCAACAACATCAGCCCCTGGGAATCAAAGTGTAAACGCAAATTCTGCCTCCGCTGACAGTGGACCTACCCAACTCACTGCCACTGAAGCTTTGCAAGGAGCGTTAACAGGTATAGACCCCACCTCCATAGACGCAGAACCCAAAATGGACATGACAACAGATTCATCTGGTCCTCTTTCTGGAGATATGATGCCCGGACCAAATTTAGATATGATGTGGAATTGCAAACATAATCCAGGTGCAAACCAAGAACAATGTGCAACATCGATGCAACTTTTTTGTTCTGGCTTTTGTTCAAGGCTTAATTGCGCAATTCTCACGAACCGGACAACATGTCTTGAAATTTGCAGCGATAGTAATCCCATGATGGAGCCTTGTGTTTCAGCTGGAAAACGCAAGCGCGGTGTTCAAGCAGCTCCTTCAACATTTAATGTTGCAAACCCAAATCTTCCTCCCGCAGCAGGTCCAAGTCCCATGGATATGCAACAACAGATGATGATGCAGCAAATGATGATGCAACAACAAATGATGATGATGGGAGTTGGCGCAGCAGGAGCTGGGCTTGGAGCGGCAGCAAAAGGCATAGGAAAAGCGTTTAAAAAATGAGAACAAAAGTCGTTTTATCTTGGTTAATGAGCATCATACTCTTGTGGAAAGGGTCGGCATTGGGCACACAACAATCCATAACACCTGAACCTCCTCTGGCAACGCCTGCTCCAGTAACAACTCCAGCTGAAAAAAATCCCTCCCCCTCTACACAAACATCTCCACCAGCTCCTGCTACGGATAATCCTTCAAATGCATCGGCGGCAGCGGCTCCTGGGGCAGATCCCAATAACCCTACAACATCTCCAGCAGTTCCTGATTCCCCTGCACCTGCTGCGGATAATCCTTCAAACAAACCAGCTGCAGAAACTCCTGGAATAACTCCACCAGCTCCTGATTCCCCTGCCTCTACAACACCTGCAGCAGATCAAAAGGAAACCAATACTGATAAAAATTCTTCGCCTCCCCCCTCACCCAGCACCGAATCTTCTACAGAGGCTAAAGGATCCTATGATCCTAACTTATCGGATCTTTGGAATTGTAAATACAATAAAAATTTTTCTTTAGATAAGTGCATAGAAATTCAAAGTTTTTTTTGCAGCCGTTGTTCAAGATTAACGTGCGCAATTTTAGAAAATCGTGCGATTTGTTTGGATATTTGTGATCCCAGGCACCCACTGATGCAACCTTGCGTTCAAGCTGGGAAAATGAATGTACGGAAATTACCAGCCCTTCCCCCAGATCCTAAACTTGTCCAACAAATGATGATGCAACAACAGCAAATGATGATGGGGCTTGGTGTTGCGGGTATGGGAGCTGCAGCTAAAGGAATAGGGGGGATGTTTAAAAAATAAATGAAGAAAATATGGATATTTTTTTTGCTATGTTTTTTAAGTCTTCTAAAAGGAGATATGCTGACTGCTGCTAAAAAACGACCTGCGGCTTCTCCTGAAAATTCATCAGCAGCAGCAACTGCGAATCAACCAACGACCCCTGCGAATACTGCAGATAAAGCGGAAACCACCCCAGCATCTTCTGTAGATACGCATTCTACAACAACACCTACAGTAAATCATGGAGATGCTCCTAAACTCTCAGAACATAGTAGCGAATCTTCCCCTCCCCCCAACGCCCCGGAGCCTGCCCCTTCAAAAACACCTGAAGGCGATTCTGAGAAGGCTCCCCCCACGGATGATGAGAAAAAACCAACCACCGCCCCTATTGCAAATCCTGCTGTGATCTATACAGATGTGACCAATAATGTTTCATATAGTCCAGATGCTCCAGACTTAGAATTATTATGGAATTGTAAATATGGTGACAATATGGACGCGGACAAATGTATACAAGCCCAGGTTTTTTTCTGCGGTCGTTGTTCCAGGTTGAATTGCGCAATACTTGAAAATCGAGCGGTATGCCTTGATCTTTGCGGTGCAAAAAACCCATTGATGAAACCGTGTGTAGAGGCAGGGCAGCGTATTATGACACTACAAGAATTGCCGAAGTCTCCAGAAGATAATCAAAATGCAAATGCAATGGCCTATGGACTAGGATTAGATCCGCGTATGGCACTGTTAGGTCTGGGCCTTGGCGCCGGAGCTTTAGGAGCCGCTGCTGGAATCGGAGCTCTTAAAGGAATTAAAGGACCACATATCATATCAGGAGCCAAAAAAGCAGGGCATGCAATTGCATCAGGTGCGAAAAAAGCAGCTGCTGCAACAGAAAAAGCTGCAAAAATCGCCGCAGCTGCAACAGCTAAAGCTGCAAAAGAGGCAGCAGCTGCAACAGCTAAAGCTTCAAAAGAGGCGGCAGCTGCAACAGCTAAAGCTTCAAAAGATGCCGCTAATGCTGCAAAAAATCGCATACACTCATTAAGAAGTATTTTCTAATTGATCAACTTCCGGGCATACCATCAGGATTTTGTGAGAATTGCCTACCAGCTCCAGGATCAACTGATGTACCTGTAGATATCGGCATTTGAGTTGACGCGGGTGTTGGCACAGGTGTAGACGTTGGCGCCTGAACTTCAGGAGAGGTGACAATCTTCACTCCCCGTATTTCCAAATAGTAATAAGGCAAAGTTGTTGGGTTATACTTTGCATATATTTCATCTGTTTTGACTTTGACTTCAACGGAGCTGAAATGATCTTTGAGGAGATTTGCATAAAAATCTTGTAAATACTGTTGTATTTCATCGGCGCTGAGCTTTTCATAAATATTGGGTAATCCCAAAATTTTCACCAAAGATGCAAGAGAGGTTTTTAAAACCTGTTCTCTGCCAAGATCATTGCCATCGGGACCTGCAAAAGAATATCGATTGCCTTGATAAAGAAGCGTCCCCCCTGGAACCAGCATATGATGATAGGCTTTTAAAACCCGAAATAAGTAATTATAACAGGCATAGGATTGGGGAATTGGCGTACAAAACAGGAAAGACTGGGCAGATGGAGGCCCACTTGGGGTATCATGGAGCCCAGATCCCACATGCTCAATGACAATTTCTGAAAATACACCCGCATATTGATTGGATATGGGCGCAATATCATTCATATTCCCAGGATTTAAAATATACGTGGGATTCAAAAATCCAGGCTGTTGAGGCGTTGCAATATCAATTGTAATATCATTTATTTCAGGCGCAACCGACCAGGGATAAACACTCACCGTTTTGGTCCCACTATGAATAATTAAACGTCTATTGACGGCAGGATACAAATTATAAACGCCTGGTTTTGGGGGCGGAGGGGTCTCATCCGAACATCCAACCAAAATACACAAAAAAAACACCCGAAAATACAACTTCATTTTTATCCTTATTATTTATTTGTTAACCTTTTAGGAGTGTAAAATATTTGGAAGCAAAAGGGAAGACTTGAAATAATTTTCATTTCAGGTTAGGAAAGAAACATATAAGATTAACAATAAGGAGTATAAAATATATGGAGCCGTCTAAAGAAGCTTTAAAGTCCTATTTTGAAATGATGGTCCTGATTCGCAAATTTGAGGAAAGATGTGCTCAAATTTATGGAATGGGCAAAATTGGTGGATTCTGCCACCTCTACATTGGACAGGAAGCTGTTGTTGTGGGGATGCAATCGGTGATTGAGCCTATTGACTCTGTGATCACAAGTTACCGCGACCATGGTCATATGCTGGCATGCGGTATGGATTCTGGAGGAGTGCTTGCCGAACTCATGGGTAGATCAACCGGATATTCCAAAGGAAAAGGCGGTTCAATGCATATGTTCAGCCGGGAAAAGAAATTTTATGGAGGCCACGGCATCGTTGGCGCTCAAGTCTCCCTGGGAACAGGTCTGGCGTTCGCACATAAATACACACAAGATGGCGGCGTCTGTTTAGCCTATATGGGCGACGGCGCGGCTCACCAGGGACAGGTCTACGAGTCCTTCAACATGGCGGCCCTTTGGAAGCTTCCCGTTGTGTATATTATCGAAAACAATGAATATTCCATGGGAACCTCCGTTGCCAGATGTTCTGCCACTGCGAATCTATCAACCCGTGGCGAATCTTATGGGATCCCTGGTGAACAGGTTGATGGTATGGATATTTTAGCCATCATAGCTGCCGGAAAAAGAGCTGTGGAGCGCGCAAGAGCAGGCGAAGGCCCCATACTGTTAGAAATGAAAACATATCGTTACAGAGGGCATTCCATGTCAGACCCTGCGAAATATCGCTCTAAAGAAGAAGTGGACGATGTGAAAAACACAAAAGACCCCATCGAAAAAGTGCGCGCATTATTGCTCAAACAAGGTGTATCCGAAAAAGATCTTGAAGAAATAGAAGATAAAGTTAAAGCGGAAGTTTTAAAAGCCGTGGAGTTTTCAGAAAATTCACCAGAGCCAGATGAAGCAGAATTATGGACCGATATTTTAGTAGGAGAATCAGCATGAGAACAATTACAGTCAGAGAAGCCTTAAGGGAGGCCATGCGCGAAGAAATGATTCGCGACAAAAACGTTTTTCTCATGGGCGAAGAAGTGGCTCAATATCAAGGCGCTTATAAGATCAGCCAAGGTCTGTGGGAAGAATTTGGAGACAAACGCGTCATTGACACCCCGATCACAGAACATGGATTTGCAGGTCTTGGCGTGGGCGCAGGATTTGGAGGCCTTCGTCCTATTGTGGAATTCATGACCTTTAACTTTTCCATGCAGGCCATTGACCAAATCATTAACTCCGCTGCAAAAACTCTTTATATGTCCGGTGGACAAATGGGCTGCCCCATTGTTTTTAGAGGCCCAAATGGCGCTGCATCTAGAGTTGGAGCCCAGCATTCCCAGTGTTACGCAAGCTGGTATGCCCATGTTCCAGGCCTTAAAGTTGTCTCTCCCTATAACGCAAATGATGCCAAAGGCCTTTTAAAAGCCGCCATCCGCGATCCCAATCCTGTAATTTTTCTCGAAAATGAGATTATGTACGGCCAAAGCTTTGAAATCAGCGAGGAGGAAGACTTTGTCCTTCCCATTGGTCAGGCAGAAGTGATTCAAGAAGGATCGGATGTGACAATCGTTGCATTCTCCATCATGGTTGGAAAAGCTCTTGAAGCTGCAAAAATTTTGAAAGAACAAAATATTCATGCAGAAGTGATTAACTTGCGCACCATAAGACCGCTTGATACGGCAACAATCCTTAAATCGCTTGCCAAGACAAATCGTTTGATCACGGTGGAAGAAGGCTGGCCATTTGCCGGAGTTGGCTCGGAAATCGCATCCGTTGTCATGGAACATGGATTTGATGATCTGGATGCACCAGTTTTGCGCGTGACCGCAAAAGATGTGCCCTTGCCCTATGCTGCCAATTTAGAACGCTTGGCGCTTCCTCAAGTTGATGATATCATTAATGCTGTAAAAACACTTATTATTGGAGGTTAACCCGATGCCGATTCAAATTCTCATGCCTGCACTTTCCCCGACCATGACAGAGGGTAACCTGATCAAATGGCATAAAAAAGAAGGGGATGTTGTCAAATCCGGCCAGCTTCTTGCGGAAATTGAAACCGATAAAGCCACCATGGAAGTGGAAGCTGTGGATGAGGGTGTTTTAGCAAAAATACTCATTCCAGCCGGCACAGAAAGTGTCAAGGTAAACGCAGTCATCGCTCTTTTGGCCGAAAAAGGTGAAGATATTGCAAAGGTTGCCGGGATGGATGTTTCTTCTGCTTCTGCTCCTGCTTCTGCTCTTGCCGGGCCTGCAGCATTACCCGAAAAGTCATCGGACACGGTGACGCATACACCTGTTGTGCCCCAACATGAGCATGCGACATCAGATCGCATCATCGCAACCCCCCTTGCAAAACGCATCGCAAAGGACAAAGGCGTTGATTTGAAAACAATTCATGGCACAGGCCCACGGGGGCGTATTGTCAAAGCTGATGTGGATGCTTATCAACCTCAAAAGATTGAAGTCGCCTCGTCTTATGTGGATAAGCCCTTGTCAAATATGCGCAAAGTTATTGCAAAACGTTTGAGCGAATCCAAGCAAACAATCCCGCATTTTTACTTAACGGTGGATTGCAATTTGGACAAGCTTTTAAAACTGCGCACGGAAATTAATGAAGCCTTAAATCCTTTGAAGGTCTCCGTCAATGACTTCATCATTAAAGCCTTTGCTTTGGCCCTTGTAAAAGTCCCAGAAGCCAATGTCATGTGGATGGAAAATGCATTGCGCTTTTTCAATACAGTCGATATTTCAGTTGCGGTTTCCATTGAAGGCGGCTTGATTACACCTGTCCTTAAAAATGCAAACCTGAAGTCTTTAAAAGAAATCTCCATAGAAATGAAAGAACTCGCGCAGCGCGCAAGAGATGGAAAATTGAAGCCCGAAGAATATCAAGGCGGTTCCATGACCATCTCCAACCTTGGCATGTATGGCATCGATGAATTCTCCGCCATCATCAACCCTCCCCAATCGGGAATCCTTGCCGTAGGAAGAGCCAAAGAACAAGTCATCTGCGAAAAAGGCCAGATCCTTACCGCCTCCATCCTCAAAGCCACACTCTCCATCGATCACAGAGCCATAGACGGAGCCATGGGCGCGGAATTAATTGCAGCTTTCCAAAATATCCTAGAGAATCCTTTGAGTATTTTGGTTTAAAATTAGTTTTTTCTGAGCAAAGTCAAACAAAAAATACCAAAACTGACGCAGATGATGGCAGGGCCGATGGGCCAGTCGAAGTAGAAGGAACAGATGCAGCCTCCTGCGGCGCTGATGGCGCCGAAGATGGAGGAGCGGATGACCATGCCTTCTGGGGTTCTGGAAAGGCGTACGGCTGAAAGGGACGGAACGATCAAAAGGCCTACGATTAAAAGGGCCCCGGCGATTTTGATGCTGAGCGCTATGACGCCGCCTAAAAGAACGGTTAAAATGCCTTTTAAGAATCCCACGGGAACACCTTCAACCCTGGCGAGTTCTTCGTGAAAGGTCATGAGCAACAAGGGCTTCCAAATGGCGATAAAATTGGCAAGCAAAAAAATTCCACCGCCAATCATCCAAAAAATATCTTCACCCGAGATGGAAAGAAGGTCTCCAAAGAGAATTTGGTTGAATTTAATGGTCTGAAGTTGCAATTTTGACACACAAATAATCCCGATGCTTAAAGCAGCATAGGACAAGACCATCATCAGCTGTTCGGGATGATATTTTTGAAAACGTAAATAATGGAAAATAAGACCCAAAATGGATGAAAAAATAAGGTAAATCACAAGCAGGGGAAGACTTGAAAAATGCGCCAAAACAAGGGCTAAAATTGCCGAGTGGGAGAGCATATCCCCCATCAACGCCATGCGCTGCCAAACAACAACTGTCCCAAAAGGACCTGCTAAAAACCCAAGGAAGATGGCCACAAAAAAGATTTTTAAGAAAAAGGGATCAAACATGGCTATGGTCGTGATGGTGGGTGTAAGAGCCAAAAAGATCAAGATAGGAATCATGGTGTTGAACATCATCGGGGTGCCCTGCGCAGCAAATATGACCATTCAGGCAGATAACGCGGTGAGACTTTGCAAAAACCAAATGAAGGTCATGGGACACCAAAATCACCGAGCATTTTGAAGTCTCTTGAAACGAGATCAGTTTTTCATATAAAATTTTCTGCCCCATAATATCCACCCCTTGCGTGGGTTCATCCAGAACCAAAACATCCGGTTCCTGTAAAAATGCCCGGGTCATGAGCACGCGCTGGAGCTCGCCGCCTGAAAGGGAGAAAATTTGCGACTTCATCAGAGGTTCAATGTTAAAAATATCCTGTACAAACGGCTTTGAAAGAGTCTTTAAAAAACGCTCCACCGTCATTGGAAAGCTTTGATCAACCACAAATTTTTGGGGAACATAGCCTAACTTTAAATGAGCTCGCCGTTCAATGACGCCAGAAGTTGGTTGTTTGATGCCAAGTAAAAGCTTCACCAAGGTTGATTTTCCAGCACCATTGGGGCCAATGATTGTGACAATCTCGCGTGAATTAAAATCTAAATTTAAGTTATCCAAAATCGTTTTACCAAATTTTTGATAAGAAACATTTTTTAGAGAAAAATCAATAGTTTCAGTCTGCACTCTGCTTGCTCCAAAGCTCATGATACAGACCTTTTTGATTCAAAAGTTCCTCATGCGTTCCAGTTTCGGCAACAACGCCTGCATCTAAGACAAGGATTTGATCGGCATGCTGAATTGTTGAAAGCCTGTGGGCAATAATCACCGTGGTATGGGCTTTGGAAATATCAATGAGATTATGTTGAATCGCCTGTTCTGTAACTGTATCCAAAGCCGACGTTGCCTCATCAAAGATAAAAATCGAGGGTTTTTTGAGCAAAAGTCTTGCAATGGCCACACGTTGTTTTTCACCCCCTGAAAGCTTTAGACCCCGCTCTCCCACCAAGGTTTCATATTTTTCAGGTAACGATTCGATAAACTCATGAATTTGAGCCCCTTTGGCTGCCAAATATACATCCTCTTTGCTGGCATTTGGGTTTCCATAAAGGATATTATAAAAGACTGTATCGTTGAATAAAACCGTATCCTGGGGCACAACACCCACAGATTTCCGCAGAGAATCTTGCGTCACATCACGTATCTCTTGCCCATCAATAAGAATTTCTCCCTGCTTGGGATCAAAAAAACGAAAGAGCAGTTTTGCAATCGTTGATTTTCCAGACCCCGTTTCTCCAACAATGGCAAGAGTCGTCCCCCCTTTGACTTTAAAAGAAACACCTTTTAAAATATCCCGGTCAGGATTGTAAGAAAACCAAACGTCCTTAAAAACAATTTCACCTTTTTCAAAAGTCAAATCGGGCGCATCTATTTTATCTTGAATTTTTGGAGTTATTTCTAAAAACGCAAACATCGTCTCCATGGCGGTGAGTGAATTTTTAACTTCTCTATAGGCAAATCCAAGCATGAAAAGAGGGATATACAGCTGAATTAAAAAGGTATTAATCAGCACAAAATCGCCCACACTCATATGCCCGGCTCTGACATCTCCAACGGCAAAAAACATCAAAATACCAAGCCCCACAGCCACAATTGCGCTTTGCCCCGCATTGAGGAATGATCTAAAAACATCATTTTTCACAGCTGTTGTTTGATATATTTTTAAAGATTCATCCAGGCGCCTAGATTCTAATTGTTCGTTGTTAAAATACTTCACCGTTTCAAAATTGAGCAAACTGTCAATCAACCGCGTATTTGCTTTAGAATCAGCTTCATTCATCGTGCGCACATACCCAATGAGATATTTCGTGATGATCCATGTATAGGCAATATAGGCCACCACAGACATCAGCGCAATAAAGCCATATAAAAAGCCGTATCCCAACCACAAAATCATAAAAACAAGAATAATCTCGCAAAAAACGGGTAAAAGGTTAAATAAAGACATGCGAAAGAACATTTCGATCCCCTTAATCCCTCTATCTAAAGAGCGATTCAATCCCCCCGTTTGGCGACTCAAATGAAAATCAAGGTCAAGCCTGTGGAGGTGATTAAACACAGTCATTGCTAAACTGCGCATTACTTTTTGCGTCACTTTCGAAAAAACGCCATCACGCAATTCGCTTAAGATCTGGCTCATCACCCGGGTCACGGTATAAAGAATAATCGCCCATATCAAAAAATAAATCGGCTTCTTGTCCACAAGCCCATCCACAATCCATTTAAACGAAAGAGGCGTAAAGGCGGATGCAACTTTGGCAAGAATCAAACAAGAAAATGCTGTAATGACGCGGATTTTAATATTCAAATCGTTCTTGGGCCAAACTTTGGAAAGGAGGAAAGAGAGTGTGTTCAATTTAAATACTTTCTATATCTGTCATAATGTACTGTCGGTGGTATCGCTCTGAAATATTGACGGCCAACTCGTAAGAAATAGTCTCTATTTGAGAAGCCACATCTTTGAGGCGTAGTTCATCTCCCATCAATAATGCCCATTCGCCTTCTTTGACTTGATTTTCAGGGATATCTGTCACATCTACAGTGACAAAATCCATGGAAACCCGTCCAATCACAGGAACGATCCAATTTTTAATTTTAACGATACCTTTATTGCTCAACCCTCTCGTATACCCATCGGCATATCCCACGCCAAGGGTGGCAATACGCGTTGGACGCTGGGCCACAAAGGTTCCGCTATACCCAACGCTTGCGCCGGCTCTGATGGTGTGGATTTGAACGATTTTGGCTTTAATGGAAATGATTCCCTTAATACCTGGAATATCATTGGTCACACCCTGGGCCAAGGAAAGACCATAAATCCCGCCGCCAGGACGCACAACGTTTTTATGAAAATCTTTGCCTAAAAAAATACCCCAGGAATTGGACAAACTTTGGGGAACGCCAGGAAATCCTGCGCAAAGCTGATCAAAAGCCTTGAGCTGTATTTGATTCATGGGATGTTCATGCTCATTGGAACAGGTTAAATGACTCATAATCATTTTAAGGGAGATACCTTCTAAATCCCCAGAGGAATTGGCAAGATCGATGGCTTGATCGGCCATAAAGCCTGTTCGGGCCATGCCTGTGTCAAAATGTAAAACAGCGGGGAGATTTTTTTCATGTCGAAACGCGGCCTTACGCCAGAGCATTAACTGATAGGGCGCAAGAAGCGTGGGGATTAATCCATAATGAATCAGAAGGTCTTCCGTCCCTGGCATCACGCCCACCATCACGTAAATTTTGGGATTTTTGTGGGGCAAAGCTGTTCTTAAATATTCACGTAAACGAATGCCTTCTTCAACTTGCACAACAAAGAAATTATCACATCCGGCCAGTGCCAAATAATAAGAAACTGTGTTTTGCCCAAGACCATAGGCATCGGCTTTAACGGCTGCGCCACAAACTGCACCAGGGGCTTGACTTTGAAGATAACGATAATTTTCGATGAGTTTTGAAATATCAACTTCGAGAACACCTAAAGCTGTTGTTGGAATTGAGGAAGAGATATTGTTTAGTACCATAAAGGTCTTGTATCCCAAAAAATGAAAAAGAGGCCCGAAGGCCTCCTGTAAGTTTTTAGTCTTAAGCTTTTTTTGCTTTTTCAGCTTGAAGAATCGCTTCTTCGGGGCTTTTTGCAACGTTAACCGTCACGGTCACAGAAATTTCTGGATGCAGTTTTATAATTGCATCATGCAATCCCAAATACTTAATCGGTGTTGGAATAGTCACTTGTGTTCTAGAAACCGTTATACCTTTTGCTTTAATACCTTCTGCGATATCACGTGCATTAACGGATCCATAGAGCTGACCTGATTCACCGGATTGACGAACAACAACAATGCTGAAATTTTCAAGTTTCGCTTCAATCTTCTGCGCTTCTTCCTTGTGCTTCAAGTTATCCGCTTCTAATTGAAGTTTACGGCCCGAAAAAGCCTCAATATTCGCCTTTGTTGCGCGCATTGCTTTTTTCTGAGGAATCAAAAAATTGCGTGCATATCCTGGACGAACGGTGACAACATCACCCATTTGACCTAATTTTTCAACGCGTTCTAATAAAATTAATTGGATCATTTATATGTACTCCTTATTCTGCAACATAAGGCAATAATGCCAAAAATCTTGCGCGCTTAATTGCCTGTGCCAATGTACGTTGTTTTTTTGTGCAAACGGATGTAATTCTGCTTGGCATAATTTTTCCACGCTCGGAAATAAAACGTCCCAAAAGTCTGACATCTTTGTAATCAATTTTCAGTGCATCGGTCCCGGAAAATGGGCAAGAACGGTTACGTCTAAAAAAAGTTCCCTTTTTTTGTCTGGAATCTGTATCTGTATTTTGTATAGTATTTTCTGACATTTTTACCTCTTACGCCACAACTTCTTTGTCTTGATTTTCTTCTACTCCAGCTTGAGGCGCTGAATGTCTGCGATATCCGCCTTCTTTATGATGACCATCTTTTTGATGATAGGAAGAATCTCTGCCTTCACGGTCGCCGCGACCTTCTCTGCCTTGATATCCGCCTTCAGTACCTTCTCCTGCACGCTTAAGCGACAAAATAGAAGGACCATCTTCATGCTTATCTACAACAACAGTCAGTGTGCGCATCACATCTTCATTCAAACGCATTTGACGCTCCATTTCATGGATCGCCGCAGCCGGTGCATCTAGGTTCATCAAAACATAATAAGCTTTGCGATTTTTGCGAATACGATAAGCAAGGGTCCGAAGGCCACAATGCTCGATTTTTTTAACTTTCCCGCCGCCTTGTGTAATCACAGACGAGAAATGGTTGGCAAGACCTTCAACCTGAGCGGTAGAAAGATCTGGACGTGCAATAAATACACATTCATAAAGTGACATAATTTAAAACTCCTTATGGATTAAAAAACAATTTTAAGGACCATCCTTAAAATCAATAGCCCGTCAAACGAGCAAGGAGAGAAGTAATGAAACTTCTACATTAAATTTTATCTACCCTATTTTTGGTATTTTTGCAAGTTATTTTTTACAAAATGCGGAATCAACGGCAACTCTCCATATAGAAAATAGATACGACTAGAACCTGCATAAAAATTAAGGAGTAGAGTCACGAAATTTTTATTCTTCTTTATTAATGGATCGATTGTTTGAGCTTCTCCAACTCATCTGTAGAAATTCTTGTAATCCTACAAATCAACTCATCGGACATTCCGTTGGTGATCATTCCGATAATGAGCTGATGCTCTCTCTCCTGGGCTTTTTCCGCAGCTTTTTCCGCAGCTTTCCTACTCGCCTCTTCCACAAGCCAGTCCGTATGGTCAGAATAGATGGCAAACTGCTCGGCAAGACTGGCATAAGATTCGCGTATATCCTGGGGTAAATTACTGATTCTGGTCATTTCAAAAGCCTCCAATACTTCTCTGGTTTTAATCTTTGTTTTCACATCTTTATCGTTCATCAAATGGGCTTGTCTGTAAAACGTCACCCAGTCCTGCAGGTCCCTATTCTGAATATACTTGTCCTTTGGGTAATTCATATCTCCAAAGTAAAATTCTAGTTACCTTTTGATAGCCTTGTCTATGTTATCCTAAGAATCTTTCAAGAACTTCTTTTTAGAATCTTCAATTTAAGTGGCTTGCTAGTTCTGTATTTTCTAATTCTCCTATTAAGGCTTTACTATTTCACCCTCTTCATTCTAAGCCTAAGAATTAATGATTAATTCTTATGAATCAGTTTTTAATTTTACTTCCTCAATAGTTCCTATATTTAGCTTAGCTTGAAG
>CAIYWZ010000109.1 GCA_903930075.1 uncultured Alphaproteobacteria bacterium
CAACCCGGCTAAATTCTTTGCGGCATCGATTCTATGACCAAAGGCTACGTTCGTATCTCTGGCAATGGAGCCGCAAATTTGTGCGGCTTGAGGTTTATATTCCTCTCCCAACCCGGCTAAATTCTTTGCGGCATCGATTCTATGACCAAAGGCTACGTTCGTATCTCTGGCAATGGAGCCGCAAATTTGTGCGGCTTGAGGTTTATATTCCTCTCCCAATCCGGCTAAAATCTTTGGGGCATCGATTCTGTAATCAGCGGGTACGTTCTTATTCATTGCAACAAAGATCAATCCTAGAGCTTTGAGGGGGATGTTCGATTGATTCCATACATAATCATACATATATGCAGGGCCCCTAGCTCTTAAAGTTTCTAAAAAATGAAAACGATCCATGATGATCTTTCTGGTTTCTGCATCAATATTGATCTGATCCATCAATGCGGGTGTTTTTCCAAGGAAAGTGATGACTTCAGGATTGAACAAAGAATTTTGGATAAATTCTTGTTTTTCTTCCCGAGTATGCTCTGCGTTAAAAAACATCTCCAGAATAGGCGTCACTCTTTGTGTGGTTGAGCCGAGTCCTTCCTCTAAACATAGCTGCTGATCCTGGACCAGATGCTTTTTATTTTTTAAAAGAGAAAGCATCATCTCCCAGGAACTAGGCTTAAGGAAAAAATCGTTCATATTCCTCCTGGCATTTTTTGGGGCATAATAAAAAGGGATTTTGACTTCTGGAAATTTTAAAAAATTTTCGATATCTGCCCGTGTTGCATTGGGGTTCAAGTGTTTTATAGACTTGTGAATCCACTCATTCCAATTCCCACTCACCAATCGATTGCGCCCAATCTCTTTAAGGGGTAAATAGGAAAGACTTTCATAGACGTTACGGGGATTTTCTAGAGCTTTTGTTAAAGCTTTTGTTAAAGCGGTGTTATCCTCGCCTCCAATTTCGGGTATACCGCTTGCCATTACTCCCGTGTTTTCCATGTTCAAGACATAGGCTAAAATAATTGCTAGAGTTTTCTTCATATTCATATTCCTTTACTTTTATATTGATCTACAAAAGATATATAATGGCTTATATTCTAAAAATCAATAGTAAAATAAAATAATTTTCCCAATGAAGAGAGCAAAGGCTTAATTCCACCTCATGAACCAAAGGTTTTTCCAGATTTTTCCTTGTCAAATCCTGGTGTTTTGTGATATAAAAGAGGGTATGAATGAATATATGAAAGAACTTACAATGACATCTAAGGCAGTTTATATCACGCGGGAAATTGAAAGCTGGATTCAGGTTCAGTCCCAGCATTACCCGATTCTCTGCGTCATGGGGCCACGGCAGTCGGGGAAAACGGAGATGATCAAGAAATATTTTCCGGAATTGCCGTATTTTGACTTGAGAGAACAAGGCAACGCGTAAAAAAGTTCTTGAAAATCCAGATCAATTTGTGCGGGAAAATTATATGGGAGGCGTGATTTTTGATGAATTTCATTATGTTCCGGAGCTGACCGAAATTCTCAAAACCCTTTCCGATGAGCTTTTGCGCGAGGTGAATAAGGAAGGCAAAACAGCCGTTCCGACGCAGTTTGTTTTGACCGGATCTCACAA
>CAIYWZ010000110.1 GCA_903930075.1 uncultured Alphaproteobacteria bacterium
ACTGTCATCTTAAAAGCTTTAGCTTTTGAGATCTCCCTTTTCTCCCGGCAGGGGGAGCGTTTGTGTAGGGGAAGGGGGATCCCCGCAAGCGAGGATGACGGGGTGGGGTCGGATGACGGGGTGGGGTCGGATGAGGGCGGGGGGGGCGAGGATGACAACAGAAGGGGGGCTGAACGATGGAGTGAAATTCACCCCATAAAAAAACCCCCGGAAGATTGCGCTTGCCGGGGGGTTTGTTTTAGTTACAGCTTAAGAAGCGCTTATTATGCGCCGGCTGCTGTTTTTTTTGTTTTCGCTGCGGCAACGGGTGTTGCTTTGGCGGATTTGGATGTGGTCTTTGGCGAAGAACCCACCATGCTTGTCTTGATCAAACGCTTCCAAAGGTTTTTATCAAGCTTTGCTGTTCCTGCATCAACCTTTGTGTCCACAATCAATGTGTTTACAAAGGATGATCTTGCTTGAACAGTGGTTGACATATTGACCATATCGACCACTGACTTCACCTTAGACAGGGCGCCTGCATAGGAGTTGAGATCTTTGTCTAGAGCAGATTTCACGAATGCGTCGAGTGCTGCACCATCAGCGGTTGTGTTCTGGAGATAATAGAATCCAGCCAGAGCGCCTTCCGTACCAGAGGCTAAGGTGTTATCAACAAACAACAGATCCGATGCGTAACTCAAAGCGGCGACATCCGATGCATCCTTGTTCAAAACACCAAGATTCGACCCTGAAGACAATGCGGTATAGTCAAAGCCTGCGATCGTGAGCGCGCTGCTTGCACCACCTTTGATACCTGCCGCACTGCTGTACTGCGTCAATTTATGCGTTTCTCCATCTGCTGCTGCAGTGAGCTTTGTTTCGTTCTCCCCTGAGACACTGACAGAAAGCGTTGTTCCGGCAAAGTCTTTAAGCTTAACATTTGAAGAAGGAGCGCTGCCATTTTTAATGCTTAAAGCACCAAGAATTGATGAAGCGTCTAAGTCTAAAATATCCGCGTTGATTGTCAATGCAACGTCTGCTGTGGTAATCAGATCATTATAGTTCCCGGCAACCGTCAAAGTTTTCACAGCACCCAAACTCTTAATTTTTGACCCTCCGTTCAAAAACACATTTGCAGATTTTGCATCTGCAAAGGTCACTTCCGTTGGAACCAAAGACGATCCAATACCCAAAGGCTGAACCTTACCAATGCTGTCTACGGCAGACAGAGACACAGTTGGTGCCACAACACTTGCACCGTCAACCCCAGAAAGATCAAACGCCGTTGTGATAAAGACAAGACCATTCTTAGATGACGAATCTCCTAAGATTTTTGTCCCAACGAGATTATAGGTCGTGGATGTTCCTGGTACTGATGTTTTTGTGTCGTTAACAGCAAATGTTGTCACTGCAAACTTTGTTGCAGGGTTGATATCGATTCCACCATTAATGGTCAAACCGGCAAGCGTATATGTACGTTCGCCCGTTGTTGCAGTAGCACCACCATCGATTTTGAACGAAGTTGTTCCACCAAGCACCAAATTGTTTGCGATATTTGTGGGAAGACCTTGCCAAGTTACACTATTATCAAATGAAACCTTATCCCCCTCCTTCAAAGCAGAGTTGTCTGCTGTAATCCCCAGTGTATTGAGCGGACCGTAATAGACAGGATCGATCAAAGTTGAATCCACTGCATTTGAAGTAAACAACAATGTGTCATACCCCGTTTGAACTCCAAGAAGCTTCAACACACCAGTTGTCGTTGTAAAGGAAGCCTTCGCCCCATTAACTGTCGATTCTTTAACATCCAAAGCATTTGTGCCATTGTTCAGAACGATGTTCTTCAAGTTTGCATCTGCTTTAAATGTTGCAACTTTGGTGAGTAAGGTTTTCGTATTTCCCACTGTGCCTGGAACAAAGTTTCCACCAAAGGTGAAATCTGTTGCGACAATATGTGGCGCAGTAGCTGGAGGTCCTGTAAGAACGTCAGCAGTCGCATTTGATGATGAATCAATGGTCACATTCCCTGTGACGATCAGCTTCACCGCGCCATTTGCTAAAAGACCAGTGGATGCCAAAGAACCTGCGCCTTTGAATTGCAAGTTACCTTTTTGAGTCACTGACAAAGCTCCAGTAACCGAAGATGCCTTGCTCAAAATCAATTGAGTGGATGTGTTTACAACTGTTGGTGCAATACCACTTTCGATCCACAAGTCTTTTGTCTCCGTATCATAGGAACCATTGGCATTGGCAAGTGTCAAAGTTGGTGACACGATTTTTTTATCGTCCGCATTGAATACACCATGTACTGAACCAGCATTGGAAGAGCCCAAATCAAGCTTTAAGCTGCTGGTTGGATTTGATGTTGTGAGCGGTCCGGACAATGTCAAGATGTCATTGACTGTTCCACCCAGTTCCACACTCGATTCACCTGTTCCAGCGGCAGTCATTTTGGCTGTGATCTGACCGATCAATTTTGTAGTCAGCTTACCACCAACGGTTGCATTAAATGTTGCAGCATTTGCAGCAGAGCCATCTCCTGCTTTCAAGTTCATATTGACGTCGCCATTTGTTACAACAGTCAACGCCGCACCTGGTGCAACGGTTGTATTTGTTGCACCAGCTCCTTCGTTAATGGAGGTTGCGTAAATATTCAGTTCGAGCAACTTTAGTTTTGTAACTATATCAAAATCTCCTGTCAAAAGAACGGACTGCGCAATTGTTTTATCGGCGTTTAATCCACCAATGGTCAATGATGTGACATCTACTCCTAAAGCTCTGGCTAATTGTGATCCAGTTGTAGAAAGGTCAAAGGCTGCGTTTGCACCGGAGAATCCTAAGGATACCGATGTTCCAGCAGACAAAGCGCTTGCTGCGAATGTAGGATAGCTATGGGTCATCAAGCTGATTGAACCTTTAGGCGCTGTAATTGTGGCACCACCTGCCCCTCCAGCTATCAATGCGGAATTTTCCCCTGTAGTCAGGCTGACGTTGCCATTAACAACATTAACAACCCCTCCATTATTTCCAAGACTCAAAGGACCAGATGTTTTTACAGTTGCATCTCCAGTTCCCGAAACCAAAATCTGGTTTGCGGCCGCAGCCGTTGTCAGCGCTCCTGTCCCCGTAAAGGTCACATCCACGCCTGTGGCTGAATTCAAAACCAAACTCGAGATCGCATGTGCTCCTTGGTTAACAGTTGCTTTCACGCTTCCTGTTTTAGAATCCAGAGTCAATGTACCCGGTGCAGTAAAGACAAGCTTTCCAGGAGTGCTTATGGTCACATCTCCGTCGGTTGAAGTAATGGATGTATTCCCGCCAACTTTCAAAACATGCGCCAATGTGAAGGCATCTTTTTGATCAAGCTGAAAGCCGCCGCCAACTGTTATGTCGGTTAAAAACTTCACTGAGCTATGTAGAGCACTTAGAGACAATCTACCTTCGGATTCAAATCCGTTCAAAGTGATCAGACCTGCATCCCCAATACCATTTGTTGTCTCCAGCTTCAACCCAAAGGCTCCTTTGACTTTGAAAGCAGTTCCTGTTGTGAGCTTTCCATTTGTGGCTTTAAATAATGAAACATTGCCAATTGTCAGCAGACCTGCCTTTGTCAAATCAATGTCGTGTGCTGATGTGGCATTAACCGCAGCTCCTCCTTCGAAAGCATCTGCAAGCGTAATTTTGCCGTCTGTTGCGGTCAAGGTTGCAGCTCCAGTGGAAGACGAGCCGCCCGCGATGCTTAAATTTTTCTCTGCGAGCAAAGTTGTTGTTCCGGTGACGACCAAGCCATCTACGATTGTTAGATCACCCGCTGTTGCATTGAAATTGGCATTTGCGCCTGCTGTAACAAGACCATTCGTGGTAATTTTACCGCTTGTTGGCGTCAAAGTGAAGGCCCCACCAGCAACGTTTGCGCCGTTCGCGATGGTCAAATCACCGTTGGATGCAATAATTGTGGCAGCACCGCCCACAGTGACCAAACTGTTAATAGAGATTCCATCGATCATAGGTGCATCCGCTGCTGCATTACCCAGCATAACATTTGCGCCTGTGTAAGTGACAATTGCAGCGCCATTCGTTGTTTGCAGACCAATCATACCACCATCAACCATGGCAAAATGCGCATCAGCGGGAGTACCCTGATCATCAGTAATCGATACACCTTTGAGCATCAAATTCTTTGCAGAGATTTTTGTTGCGGTAGAAACTACAATTTTACCCCCCGTTGACACGGCCACTGACCCCGTTGACACGAGCGCATTCGCTGTAGAATCCCCCACGAAGGAAATATTGGCGTTGGCTGCACCCGTCACACTGAAAACAGACGCATCTGTATCCATTGTGAAGTTAAACAACTTGCCTGCACGTGTGGTAGGAGGAGCACTTAATGTTGATGTCCAATCGGCAACTTCGCCTCCTGCCCCAGCACCAAAGTTGACGATACTAGCAGCGTTAGCGTTCACCACATGAAATTTGGCATTTGTGGATTGACCAAGAACAGTTACGGTACTAGCGGTACCAACGGTACCAGTTCCAATCTTCAAACGCGCAGTTTCAATGGGCACTGTTGGCGTTCCATGACCACCGGCAGACCATCCACCAATTGTTTCAGCTTGCAAAACAAGAGTTGATCCGTCGTAGAGTGAAATCAATCCTTCTTCTCCATCAAGACTGAGACGAGTATTAACAGTATCAAACGTTCCACTTGTTCCACCCGTCCCTGGTGCATAGCCAACGGAAGAACCGTTGAGCACGATGGTGGATATGTCTGTTGATACTAAAGGCTTTACAAATGTATGTGAAATATAAATAGGTTGATTTGCAACACTGTTTGCATCTGTTGCAAAAAGAGAGAAGTTTCCTGCACCAAGACTCAAACCACCTGCTTGAACAGAAGTGAGTGCTGTACCATCCGTATCTTTCAACCCATAGTTTGCAGGTGACGCATACACACCGTTTCCTTCATCTGCAGCAACGGCTGTTGTTGTTCCAATGGCGGCTGTACCTGTAACTTGAATATAGGCGTCTCCTGTGAAGATTCCACCCACAATACCTGTTCCAAGTGTGGTATCAGATACTGGTGTCCACCAGAGCCTTTTATTCAGGTTCACCTCTGCTGTTGCTGTGCCAAACACCCCTGTTTCACCAACGGTTGAACCGGTTCCGCCTGCAAGGATAAGACCATATCCTGCAATAGCCACGCTTGGATTGTTCACGGCAACTTTTACAACGTTGTTTGCACCACCAAATTGGATCAAACCATTGGGTGAAGAGATTGCAACTTCTGTGCTCGTAAGAAGTACATCCGAGCGTTCTCCCAAAAGAAGGCTTCCTCCGTTAGCAAAACCAACGGTGACTGCCCCATTTCCACCAAGAATTGTCAGCCCCTTTGTCAGCTTTGCTTCTTTATCTGTTGTAAAGGTTTGCGCTGCAATGGATGTTCCGGTGACGGAGTAAACACGGTTAGTATCACTCAATAGAACCGAAATATTTCCAGGATTTGCAACTGATGGTGCATTTGTTGTTGCTTCCAACTTAACTTGCGCTGTCGCATTTCCGGTTCCGTTATACGTCACAGCAATTGGGTTTGTTTTACCAATTTTCCCCGTCGTTGTCAGATTGCCCGCATCTTGCAGGGCATACAAAGAAACCTTTGATCCTGAAATTGCATGGGTATCACCGTCAATCGCACCTGCCTTAATGAAGATCAACCCATCCTCAGCCGAAACTGACGAGTGAGTATTATCGCCATTTAATGTCAACACCTTATGATTTGTGGTTGCACCCGTTGTGGCATCACGATCTGGATCGAGAGCGTCGATAAGAATCGTTCCTGTTCCTGTAACTTTAATCCCTGTAGCAACGGCAGTCAGACCTGCCACTGAATTGGCTTTTTCAGCAAACCCAAGCTCCATAGAGGTGAGCGGTTGCAAATAAATGCTTCCTGTGCTCGGGGTTGTTCCAGAGATGTTAGATGCTATAGCGTTAAAACCAGCTTGACCATCTACACTTTTGAGACGAATGAGATGATCATAACTTCCGATATCCCCTAATTTTGCATTCAAAGAAAAAGCACTATCGCTACCAGTAGTGGAGTTCGGCATATCTAAATAATGACCCGTTGCACCGGTAATGGCCTTGCCAGATTCAATGATGATCGCAGTAGATGCTCCCAGCGCGGTGATTGTTCCAATCGTACCATCTTTTGCTTTTTTTAAATTCACGGATCCATTTGCGTCACTGGAAATTGCAGCTGCACCATTGGTTGTGATCACAGACCAGAGATATCCGGAAGCGTCTTTAGCAAGTGCTGTGCTTGTCGTTGCAGGAGCAACAGCTGCGCCGCCTGTTCCAAAATGAGGAATCAAAAGACCACCTGTTGAATCAGTTGTTGCATCTGTGATACCAACATTCAAGACAGAAGCTCCAATGCTTTGAACGTTGAAGATACCTGCACTACCGTTAAACCCAACCAAGGATCCGGATGCGTTTACAGGGATATATTTGTCCTTCTCACCAACAGTACCCGGACTCGCGTCACCTGAGATCAACGCAACATTTTTACCCTTGATCACAGCTTGTGTGTTACCTGCGTTTGCACTTGAAAGAATGTTTGTTGCGGCTCTGATAATCACATCACCAGAAGTTACAATCGATCCACCAAAATAGGACGGATGAAGAGGGCTACTTGTAAATTCTGCAAGATGAAATGATCCATTGGCACCATCGACTTGAACCACAACATCACCTGTTGCTTTGAGTCCAAACATTGTGGAGTTTGCGACTTTTCCTGGTGTCGATTCCGAGTGTACTTTTACTGTTCCAGTCAGGAATGAAACTCCATCACCTGCTGGTGTTCCAAATGCAGGAGCCGTGGCAGTATCATACTTCCAGTATCCGCCATTTAAAGCTCCGACAGTAGAAGGAACGAAGTCATCACGTAGGAGTTTTTGAAGAACGGGTTCGTAAACGTCAGTACCTACACCTCCTGTGAGATGGCCTAAATCAACACCTTGTGTATATCCGGTACCCGCTGCATCTGTTGCCTTAAGATAAACATTCCCGCCTACATTTCCAGCAACTTTAATACCGCCTGCTGCATTGGCATAACCATTCGAAATTACAAGAGCTTGATCTGAAGTTCCCACATCTCCAAAGGTTGTATTAAAGATAAACGGTGTGGCAGAGTTTGCTGCGTTTGCAGTTTGTAATCCGGTGGTTACAGTAGCTTGGTATCCATAAAGAATATTTCCCTTAGATGACGCACTCGTACCGGTTGTGTTGCTGATGAAAACATATTCTCCATGACCAGCGTTACCAGCAGTTGTTGGCGCAACGACGTTGGTCAGCCTGATTTGACCAGTTGCTCCACCGTTGTTTTCCAAAGAAATCGTAATAGATTTTCCATCCGTTCCAACGCCACCTGTAATAGTTGCCCCACGGCTCATAATGATTCCGCGTGACGTATCAATCTGACCAGTTGCTCCATATGCAGCAGAAGTGGATGAATAAGTCGTATCCCTGGATCCAGCAGTAATAATGATGTTTGAACCACCGTTAGCAGCTTTATCACCTGTGATATTGGCACCAATATAAACTTTGCGTCCAGCCTTAATCGTCAAATCACCAGCATTTCCTGAACTTGTCAAAGCACCCAAAATTACAACGTCGTTGGAGGCATACAATGCAACGCTTCCGTGGGCTGCTCCGTTAGCAGCAGATCCCCATTGAGCGGAGAGTTGATCTGCATCAAGGATCACTGTTGCGCCTGCAGAAGAGTCAAAATTTAAACCCCATGTTGTTGCACCCATAGATCCACCTGTAGAACCACCAAGAGCACTGTTCGCATCCGTGTTCAGAACAGGAGCACCGAATGTAGCCGCATCAGCAGAACGAGCAATGTTGTTTGCATTGCCAGCAGTACCCTTTGAGATATAGTTAGCAAGAAACGTAGGCATATCGGTATATCCAAAATCTGCCGCTGTATTTGCACTGATTCCAGAAGCAACCCCAGCACCAAAGTCTGCAAGACCAGCTGGACTCAAGGCAGCTGAATTCGTACCGCCATTTGCTCCTTGAATTTCAGCAAGAGCAGATGCATATGTTGTAATAACTGTAGCAGCACCGTTACCATAATGACCATTTGCACCATTTGCATTTCCAGCCCAATAGTTCCCATTAAAGAACCCAGTTGGAACAACCAAAATGTTCTTTGGGTCATACAAAACCAAACCTGCACCTGAAGTCAGGGTTGGAAGAATAGCATCTACGGTGAGAACTGTTTTCAAAACGTTAATGAATTGTTGTTGGGTAATTTTTGCCTTCGCAAGGTCATCACGGGCCTTTTCAAGAGCTTTTTCACGGGGTTCGAGTTCATCAAAGGCTTTCTTGGATCCAACCCAGATGGCACCGGAGATTTCGACGACTCCGCCTTGGGATTTGATTTGTGCGTCTGTCACTGTGTTTCCTTGGGACCAAATCACAGCTTTGTCTGCAGCGTTAATAACAACGCCTTTGTCCAAAGTTGTTTCGGCGGAGTTTTCACCAGCCTTAAAGAATCCTGATTTTTGAGCAATGGCAGTTTTCTGCGCATCTGTTGTGGCAACGCGTGCAAGATACTGTGCATCTGCTTTTCCACCGAACCATTCACCGCCGACCAAAACTGTTTTTGCATCCAGTGTTGTGCCTTCGCGAACGTCCACTTTTGTTCCCTTAACCGCAATGTTCTTTGCAGTCACATCTGCCTTTACAACAGTCAACGCTGCATTTCCGCCGATGATGATATCATCACCTACCAACTGCGCATTGTATGCTCCTTGGTCTTTAACGTTTACGACATCGCGGATTGCCTTGAGGGCCGCTTCGGATGTCAAGATCACGAAACCATCGCCTGCATTTACTTTGGAAGCCAGGGCTTTTGCTTGTTCAAGTGTGTGGGATTCGACTTCGAAGCTTGTTAAACCATCACCATAAAGGTCGATGGAGGCTTTGCCGTTGCCTGCAACATAGGCTTGCGTTTTTGCTGAAACATAACCATTGTTCAAATCCATGTTGGGCGCGAAGAAAACGGCCATGCCATTTTCGCCAACGGTTATTTTTCCGCCGGCCACATAGACGGCCTCTGGATTGACGGATTTGTAAGAAACGTTTGTGTCTTGGATGCCGGTGATCTCTTTACCTGCGGCGATGGTGAGGGCGGCCACGTTAATTTCGGCTCCATTGCCCATGATCACGGATCCAGGCGTTGTGATGACAACTTGTGTGTTGGACTGGATTTTCCCAAAAATAGCGGATTCGGAATTCTTGGAAACTTCTGAGGCTGCCTTAAGAATGAGCACAGAATTCGCCCCAAGGTCACCTGTGGCCTTCAGGATTGCGTCTTTTCCGATCAAAATGCCGCGGTTGGGTACATATTCAACCTCTGCTTTTGTGCCGGAGAAGGCGAAGTTTGCGACTCTGTTGAGTTGGTCGATTTTTTGTAGGGACAAATCTGCGCTCTTTTTAAAGTGCGCGAATGCGGGGCCTTGGTATTGTTTTCCCAGTGCTTTATCGGCCGCGGCTGAGTTATTCACGCAGACGACTTTGGGTGCATGCGCTGTGGCAGTCATACCATGGGCGGCATTTGAGGCCATCACGACAATGGAGCCCAAGGCTGGGGCAACTAAGGATGAGGTATTTTTTAAGAGTTTTTTTAAAGAAGTCATATTTTTATTCCTTATTTTTTGTTTACGATTTCGTTTTTTGTTTGCTTCTAAGGGAGACCCCCGAATCTAAAGCTTCGAGGATGACCCAAAGGATTGTGTTGTGGTTCTAAGGGAGATCATCAGGAACTAAAGTTCCGAGGATGACGCGTAAGGGGAGTAGTGTTCATGGACTCTGGTCCGTCATCCTTGCAAGTTTTAACTCACTCGGATCTCCCTTTTCTGCTGGCCTCATCCTCGAAACGTTTTACGTTTCGGGGATCTCCCTTAAGGCCAAAAATTCATTAATATCTTACTGTCACTCCCACGAAGAAACGCGCACCGCTGTTGGCTTGGTCATAGAGACTGTTGCCTGCTTTTGCATCTGTTGGAACAGAAATTGCTTTTTTAAGAGCCTGGGATTGTTGGACGAGCCAATCTACTTCCGCGTAGGCGGTCAAATACTTTGAAAAGTCAGCTTTTAAACCAAAACCTAAAGACCATGCGGAAAGAGTATCTGTATCTGTTTGTGGTACAAAACCGTCTTGTACATCATTCAAAATTTTATCATCCCGGTTCCAAACACGGCCATAATCTGCAAAGGCATAAGGTTGAAGCGTTTCAACATATGTTTGTGGAATTGAATAACGAACATCAAGCTTTCCAGCAAAACCATTGTCTCCAGAGGCAATACCTGTGTCCAAACCTCTTAAGTAGTCTCTTCCACCAAGGCTAAATTCTTTCATGGCAGGCAATGGCGCCATGGAGTATTGGCCAGTGACTGCCAACTGAACGGAGAATCCATGGACCCCAGGGAATGTTTGGAGACGTGTGATTGTTCCTTCAACCTTTGGATAGCTGTTGGAAAATGCTTTTCCAGAAGTCTTTGCCGCAACTTCCGCCGCTGTTATTTGTGAAGGTGTTGCGCTCAAAAAATTGACGCCCATTTCAACATCTGCTTGAACCATGGTCACGCCGCCTGTGGAATCGGCCATATCAAAGGTCAAACCTCCAGACAGAGCGCGAATGTTGGTATACACAGCATCTGAAGTTGAGACTTTTGTTGTGGAATCTTTGTAATCAAACGTTCCGTTGACGCTCAAGTTCAAAGCACGGGAGCGCAGGAAAGGATGACTCACATCAAGGGCCCAGCCTTTGTTGTTACCCGTTGTTGTTGTGTCGTTTTTCAAAACATCTTTAGCTACAGGCGCTGTATCGGAATAGTTGGCAGAAATTGTGCCGTATGTGCCTTCGGATCCAAGCAAGATACCAACGGCTCCTCTGACGTAACGGCTCTTTTTGAAACCAAAGTCAGTTGCTCCAGTAACGCTGAACTTTTCATAAAGACCTGCGGCGTTATTGATTGACAAGAAACCAACAGCTTGAGTTGTTCCAAGATTTTCTGGCTTGGAGTTATCCAAGGCAAGGGATACATCAACTATTTTTGGAGCGAGTGTGAAGGTTAAATCTGTGGCATTAAGCGCGTCAGATTTACTCAATCTAACGCTGGCTTGGACGCCGGGGATATCATTCAAGAGAAGGACATAACGTTCAATATCGGCGTGACGCAAAGGCTTGGAGGCAAGGAGTGCTGCCTTGATGGATTCGAGAACGCCTGTTCTGCCGTGGAGATCTCCAACGAAGGTGACTTTTCCAACAACTGTTTCAACGACTTGAAGCTTAATGATGCCGCCGCTTGATTTTTGTGCAGGTACAAGGACACGTACGAATTCATAGCCAGCCTTGCGGTAAACCACTTCGACTTCTTCAGCGATTTTGTAAACTTCAGCCAAAGAGATTTCATGGCCGATTTTTCCAGCAACGGCTTTTTTCAACTTGTTTGCCGGAAGAACTGTGTTTCCTTCGAAGTGAATATCGGTGAGTTTAAAATGAATTTTGTCGGCGCCTGCGATAGCATTGTGGCCGTGGTGTGGTTGCTCATCTTTTACGAGCGCTGCTTTGGGGGAAGATTTTGGCATGACCATTGGTTTTAACGCTTTTTCTTGAGCTGCAAGAGCTTTAAATGCACCGGCTCTTGCGGCGTCTTGAGCTGCATTGATTCCAGCTTGTCCAGTTGCGTTTGCCGCTGTTCCGAAACTCAAGATACTTGCGATGATTCCCATGAGAACCTGAGACGTTTGTTGGTTGTGTTTCATTTTTTTTCCTCGTTCGTTAATTGTAATCATATATATACTCCAATCAAAAATTGCTGTTTGGAACTCACATGGCTTAAGATTTATATCAAATTTATATCAAATCTTACCAAAACCTACTATACATAGAACGATATTGCAGAGACAATGTCAATGGTGGGTTTTGAGGTAAAAACGCTTTAGAATCTCATGTTGCAGAAAAGACACGTAATCTTAAAAATTTATGAATATTTCCCCTGACAACCTTCCATGAAACAGGCAATATTTACAAAGATGCGAGTAATTGTTCGGAAAAACGTTTTTCTTGTGGTTCTGGCTGTTTGATTTGTTGTGGTTCTTCTTTTGCCATGGGCTTGTTTGGGATGGAGGGTCTTTTTAAAATAAGAGTCTTAGGTTTTTTGGGGGGAGTATTTTCGGGGGAGTCGTATTTTTCGCAGGCAGCGAGAAGACTGCAAATTAAAATAGCCTGGATT
This sequence comes from uncultured Alphaproteobacteria bacterium, assembly GCA_903930075.1. Classification (GTDB taxonomy): domain Bacteria; phylum Pseudomonadota; class Alphaproteobacteria; order CAIYWZ01; family CAIYWZ01; genus CAIYWZ01. Next base: position 12,286 of record CAIYWZ010000110.1, read on the forward strand.
GCTTTTTTAACGACCATCATTATAAAGGGGAAAACTTGTTGAAAAAAAAGTTGTTGGTTTTGACGGACTCAAGGCGGAATTCATGACTTGGTGCCAAACGGCTTTTTCTTCCACGAGTTTTTGGAATTCGTCTTTAAAAAAATCTCCTTGCTTGTCAACTTTTTTCGACCAAAATACAGATTCTAAAATCATTGCCCCTTGAATGTTTTCAATTGTTGTTTTTACTTTTTCTTCCAAAGCTTCATCATAACAAATGGGGAGCTCTTTTGTGGCAGGAGTTTTTTTTAAATCTTGTTTTGCCTTGTATATCGATTTTCCGATCTCATTGCCAAAAACGGGAGAGATTCCTGAAGTTAAAATGGTTAAAAATAAAACCGCTGATTTACTCAATTTTTAAAACCTTTATATATAATTTGTTACCTTGATTATTATGTATCCTTTTTTTAATTAATAATCAAGCAAAAATATGTTGCACTTTACCTCCCCACCAATGTCATCTTCGCAACGCGGAGATCCCCCTTCCCCTACTTAAATACTCCCTCCTGCTGGGAGAAAAGGGAGATCCCCAAAAACTAGCGTTTTTGAGGATGACAGCAGTTGGAGGATTTGAAGGAAGAGGAACGGAGGAGTCAAAATGATAATTGATGAGAAAATATGTTGCACTTTACCCATGGAATCATGTATTTATAATTCAAAAATATATTGTGTGATCCCAAACTTTTGAAAGACAAGACATGAACGTAAAAATTTTAAAACTAGACCATGCTTTGGATCTGCCCCTTCCCTTTCATGCAACTTTGGGAAGTGCCGGGATGGATTTGATGGCGGCAGTGGACCAAGATGTGATGATCCCCAAAGGTGAAAAAGCCCTGATCCCCACGGGGATTTCCATTTATTTGCCAGCTGGTTATGAGGGACAGATAAGGCCAAGATCTGGTCTTGCGTTAAAAAATGGCATCACGGTTTTGAATTCTCCAGGAACAATTGACAGTGATTATACCGGTGAAGTGAAGGTGATTTTGATCAATTTGGGAGCTGAAGATTTTGTGGTCTCAAGGGGGATGCGCATTGCCCAATTGGTGGTGGCGCCCTACGTTCAGGTTCAATGGGACGAGCTTTCCGATCCGATAAAGGATAATTCCCGTGGTGGCGGTTTCGGATCGACGGGGATTTAAAGAATTGTTTGGCCAGGAAAAAATACAGCGTTTTGCAGTTCCCGTTTTGCTCGGGATTATCTCCCTTTTAATGGCAATTTTGATCTATGTCTTTGTATTTTATAAGCCTCTTTCCAAAGGAATCTCAGAAGTTCTCCCCGATGGGAGACTCGCCATGCCAAGATTTGCAAGCTTTCGTTCGGAAGAGGTGAATGTGCGTATTGGTCCAGGGACACAATACCCCATAGCATGGGTATATAAGCGTCTTTCGTTACCGGTTGAAATCACAGCCGAATTTGATACCTGGCGCAGGATTAAAGATTTTGAAGGAAATGAAGGATGGGTGAATAAGGGGATGCTCTCGAGCAAGCGCCATGTGATTATCACCTCTAAGTCTGCAAATTTATATTCGAATCCTGACCGCAACTCGTCCCTCAAGGCGATTTTACAAGAAGGGGTTGTTGCACAAATCACAGAAATTCAAGAACCTTGGTGCCATATTAGAATCTCAGGCCTCAAGGGCTGGATTATGATTCATGAAGCCTGGGGTATTTTTCACCAAGGAGACAAGAAAAAATGATGAAAGGCGCGCAAATTGAAGCGGCAATTGATATTTTAGATGAGGTGTATTTTGAAAAAAACGCGCCCATGGATCAGGTCGTTAATCTTTATTTAAAGCCTAAGCGTTACATTGGCTCGGGTGACCGCCGGGTGATTGTGGGATATGTTTACGACATTATGCGCAATTTTGGACTCATTTCATGGTGGTGTGAGATGTGCTCCATGCACCCTAACGCCCGCAATCATATGATTATGCATCTTTTGCTCCAAAGTACGGGGTCCCAGGAAATGGGGATTTTCTTTTCAGGGCAGCAGTATCATCCTAAGCCTTTTGAAAAATATGAAGAAAAAGCCATCGAGTTTTTTCATAAAAACCAGTATTTAAAATCACAGCTTCCCCTGCATACAAAACTCAATATTCCAGCATGGAGCGAAAATTATTTCAAACGCACCTTTGGGGATCAGTTTGAAGAAGAAATTAAGGCGTTTCAAAACCAAGCCCGCTTTGATTTACGCGTGAATTTGCTCAAAGCAAAACGTGAGGATATTCATTTTCCCTCCTCCTCCATCACGCCTTTATCGCCCTGGGGTATTTATTTTGACGAACGTATGCCCATTTATAATCATGATTTGTTTAAAAAAGGGGTTTTGGAAGTTCAAGACGAAGGCTCGCAGCTTGTGGCAAAGCTCGTTGATGCACACCCGGGACACTTGGTGGTTGATTTTTGCGCAGGAGCCGGCGGAAAAGCATTGGCCATGGCGGCGATGATGGAAAATAAGGGAAGAATTATCCTGTCCGACATTGCCCAGTGGCGCTTGGACAAGGCAAAACTGCGCCTGCGAAAAGCCGGGGCATGCAACCACGAGGAGCGGATTTTAAGCCCAGATTTGAGTGATAAATGGATCAAACGGTTACATGGGAAAGTTGACAGGCTTTTGCTCGATGTGCCTTGCTCGGGCACTGGGACATGGCGCCGTAATCCCGAAGCCAAATGGCGTTTAAAGGAAAGCGATATCACGGAGCTTTTGGAAAAACAGAAAAATATTTTAGAGGCTTCTTATAAGATGGTGAAATCCGGTGGATATTTGGTTTATGCCACATGTTCGCTTTTTGAGGAAGAAAATACTGATCAAATGACCACGTTCCTTGAAAACCATCCCGAATTTGAAAAAGGAGAGACTCTCAAACTCACGCCTTTTAGATCCCAAACGGACGGTTTTTTTGCGCAAAAATTAATACGTAAATAATTTTCTTTCTATAAACTATTTATTAACTCTTTTCAAATAAGATTAATGAATAGGAAAAATGGTAACTATTCATCAAAATGGGCTCTCCCCCGCTGTCATCCTCGAAATCGTAAGATTTTGGGGATCTCCCTTTTTCTCCTTAAGCAAGAGGGAATTTATATAAACAGAAAGGGAGATCTCCGCAAGCTTTGGCTTGCGAAGATGACGGCCCGGGGGTGATAATAGTTGCTGAAAAATGGAGGGAATAATGGCTGCTGTAAAATGGGACGATTTAATCAATTTCAAGATCAATACTTTAAAAATTGCAACACCTACACATATTGTTTTAGGGATTATTCTATTATCCGTTTTATGGTTTGCATCTGGGGTTTTTAAAGCTGCTCCTGTTCATGTATCAACGATATCTGCTCCCCTTTTTAAGGTTGAGGTGACGCCTTCAAAGGCTGCTCCTGTCATGAAAGAGGTTATTGCCAGAGGGTCGGTCATGGCTTTTAAATCTGTTTCTTTATTTTCCGAAGGTTCTGGATTTATTGAGGAAATTGTGGCGCCTAAGGGTTCCAACGTCAAACAGGGTGATATTTTACTGCGCATTCGCAATGAAGATCAGGCTCAAAAGTTACAGCAGGCAAAAACAGCTGTGATTCAGCGGGAAATGGAATATAAAGCCGCCATAGAGCTGACTCATAAATCTTTTAGTTCTGGGGTGAGCCTTGCCCAGGCAAAAACAGCACTGGATACCGCCATTGCAAATTTAGCAAGCACCCAACATAACTTTGATGCACTTTCCATCAAAGCTCCCTTTGATGGAATTTTTAATGCAACGGATTTGGATCTGGGGAGCGCAACGGTAAGTTTGATGACTTTTGGAAGTACTGTGGGAACGATGATTGATTTATCCTCGATTAAAGTGGTTCTTCAAATTTCTGAAAAAGATGCCCTGTCTTTAAAACTTGGCCAAGAAGCCTTTCTATCCACGCCTTATGGAGGCAAAAATGAGGTCAAGGGGAAAATTGTGTATATGAGCAAGGCAGCGGACCCTAAACTGCGCACATTCCGCGTAGAAGTTGTGGCTCAAAACCCAGGAATGAAGTTTTATGAGGGGATGACAATCCAGGCGCGCATTCCAATTCAAAAGGTGCAAGGCCATTTGGTTAATTTTTCGCTGTTAACTTTGGATGATTCGGGCAATGTGGGTATGAGGATTGTGGATGAAAATTCTGCGGTAAAATTTTATCCCGTCATCCCTTTAAAAACAGAAAATGGAAAAATTTGGGTGGAAGGGTTGCCCGCAAGTTCTAACATTATCTCCATGGGGCAGGATTTTGTGAATGCGGGGCAAAAAGTCAGCGCGATCAAGAAAGAGGTCAAATAATGAGATCGATTATTTACTTTTGTTTCACCCACACAAGAACGGTTTTAACAACCCTTGCCTTTATCATTATTGCAGGGATGATGACTTATACGCAAATTCCAAAAGAATCCAATCCTGATATCAAAATCCCTGTGATCAATATTGCGATGTTTTTGGATGGAATCTCTCCAGAAGATGCGGAAAAACAGATGCTTCGGCCCGCGGAGCAACAGCTTAAAACGCTAGAGGGAATCAAGGAGATGAAATCCGTTGCCTTTGAGGGAGGAGCCCATATCACCTTAGAGTTTCAAGCAGGATTCAATACGGCAAAATCCAAGGCGAACGTGAAGGATAAAATTGACGCGGCAAAGCCGGATTTTCCCCAGGAAATGCGCGATCCTGTGATTACAGAAGTAGAGCTGAGCCGTTTCCCCGTGCTCATTGTCAAGCTTTCTGGAGATGTGCCTGAAAGGACGCTGTATAAGGTTGCAAGCGACTTAAAAGACACAATTGAAGGCCAGGTAAAAACCGTTTTAAGCGCCGACATCAGGGGAGACCGCAAGGAAATTGCCGAAATTACAGTTCATCCTGCAAAACTTGAAAATTATAATCTTTCTGTCATGGATGTAATGAATTTTGTAAGGGGAAACAACATTATGATTTCGGCCGGGAATTTGGAGACGAAAACAGGCAGATATCCCATCAAAGTCCCGGGGCTTGTGGAAAATGTGGAAGATTTATATAAGTTACCCGTGGCCGCAAATGGGGACAGTGTGCTCACCTTTCAAGATGTGGCGGAAGTAAAACGCGTTTTTGCAGACCCTGAATTTTTCTCAAGGGATCGTGGGCAAAAGACAGTAAGTCTTCAAATTATTAAGCGCAGTGGCGAAAATGTGATTGATACGATTAATAATGTGAAACAAGTGGTTGAAGATCAGAAAAGTTTTTGGCCAGGAACGATTCACGTTTCCTATTCCCAGGACCAATCTCCCAAAGTTTTGGATATGCTGCGGGATCTGCAGAACAATGTGATTGTGGCCATTTTGCTGGTGATGATCGTCATCATTGCCTCCATGGGCGTACGCCCCGCATTGCTCATTGGAATTGCGGTTCCAGGATCCTTTTTAACGGGTATTTTGATTATCGGAATGATGGGATATACCATCAATATTATCGTGCTTTTTAGCTTGATTCTTTCCATTGGAATGTTGGTGGATGGGGCGATTATTGTGGTGGAATATGCGGACCGGAAAATGATTGATGGGATGAACAAATTTGATGCCTATATGGAAGCCTCCACAAGGATGTTGTGGCCAGTTGTGACCTCAATTGCCACAATTTTGGTTGTGTTTCTCCCCCTTTTGTTTTGGCCAGGAATTGTTGGGCAGTTTATGAAATTCTTACCCATTACTCTAATTGCAGTTTTGAGCGCCTCGCTCATGATGGCACTCATTTTTGTGCCAACTTTAGGGTCTCTTTTTGCAAAAGTATCCCATACAAAAGACCATCCGTCCTATCAAACGATTTTAAAGACTGAAAGTGGTGATTTATTTAGCATACAAGGATTTACAGGGGGATATATCAGGATTTTGGATAAGGTCCTTGATCATCCCAAACGCATGGTTTTGGGCGCGGTAAGTCTTTTAATTTTCGTTGTTTTTTTATTCAATATTTTTGGAAAAGGAGTTGAATTCTTCCCAAATATTGAGCCAGATCGGGCAACCGTTGCGGTCCATGCCAGAGGCAACCTTTCCGTGTATGAAAAAGATGAGATTATGAAAAACGTAGAGAATGTTCTTTTAGGGATGCGTGAGCTCAAATCCATTGATTCTACGACCTATGCCATGGCTCAAGGGAACAATAAAGAAGATATCATTGGGGAGATTTACCTAGAATTTGTGGATTGGAAAGAAAGACGCCGTGTTGAGGCGATTATGCAAGATATTTTGAAAAAAACTGAAAATATCCCAGGGATTATTGTGGACATGGCCGGAAAAAAAGAAGGCCCCGTCCAGGGAAAACCCGTTGAAATCGTTGTATCGAGCAGGGATTTAACTCTTTTGGATGCAGCGGTTGAAAAGCTCACAAAGACCCTTTTTTCCATAGAAGGGTTCAAAGACATTGAAGACAACCGGTTTACCCCCGGAATCCAATGGGCCATGCATGTGGATAAGGGGCAGGCCGCAAAATACAGACTCGATGTGCAAACCATTGGGGGGATGATTAAATTGCTCACAAATGGCGTCAAGCTTGGGGTTTATCGTCCCAGTGACTCTAAGGATCAACTCGATGTGATCTTACGCTTCCCCGAAGAATTCCGCACACTTGAGGAAATTGGAAATCTCAAAGCCGCAACACCAGGCGGCTTGGTTCCTTTAAGCTCCATGATGACGTATTCGGGCGAGCAAAAGGTAGGCCTGATCAACCGCACAGGCGGCATCCGAACATTAACCGTTAAAGCCGACGTCAAAGAAGGCTTTTTGGTGAACAATCTTTTGCCAACCCTTAAAAAAGAGCTTTTAAAACTGGACCTCCCCCAAAGTATCAAACTTGAGTTTAAGGGGCAGGAAAAAGAGCAAAAAGAAAACATGATTTTTCTAGGGACAGCGTTTATGATTGCAATTTTCATTATTGCCATCATTTTGATCACCCAATTTAACAGCTTCTTCAAGGCATTTTTGATCTTAAGCGCCGTTGTCATCTCCACCATTGGCGTTTTCATTGGGCTTTTAATCAGCGGCATGCCCTTTGGCATTGTCATGGGCGGCCTTGGCGTGATCTCTTTAGCTGGAATCATTGTGAGCAACAATATTATCTTGATCGATACCTTTGATCATTTAAAAGAACACATCCCCGATATCAAAGAAGTAATCCTGCGCACCTGCGCCCAGCGCCTTCGCCCTGTGATTTTAACAAAACTCACCGTGATCTTAGGTCTCCTGCCCATTATGTTTGCGGTGGACTTAAACTTCTGGGACCGGGAAATCTCCGTGGGAGCCCCCTCCACCCAGTGGTGGGTGCAGCTGTCGACCTGCATCGTCTACGGCGTTCTCTTCGCCTCCATCTTAACCCTTTTTGTCACCCCTTCCGCCTTGATGCTGTGGGAGGGCAGAAAAGGGCGGGAAATTCATTGACCCCAAGCCGCCCACCATCTTCGCCCTATTCTACCATATATGACAGGAAGGGGTGACGGCCCAGGATGGAGATAACAACGGAGATGATCGTAGACTCCTTGTTTTATACAGATCATGGGCACAGGGCTTCTGTTGGCTTGCGACAGGAAGACTGCCCTGGGAACGAGGTAGAATATGTATTATTGAGCCTTACGTGTATTTGCGCGCATATCCGAAACGGCTTCTTTAAGAGGCGCAAGGTGATTTTTCATGACTTCCCAAATGCGCAGTTTATCCATACCATCAATATATTTATACTCATGCACCAAAATAGTGTTCACCCATAAAATCTCTTCCCACTGAATTTGGGGATATTTTTCTTTAAGCTCTGCAGGGAGTTTTTGAGTTGCTCCTGAGAGAATCTGCAAAGCATGGGCGCATGCATAGTAAGTCTTTTTATCATCGAAATAGTCTTGAAAAATAAAATCTTCAAAGGTTATTTTTTTTGTGAATTTGGCGATCAAATCAATCATCTCCAAAATGCAATCCATATACATTAAAGGTTCTTTCATGACCAAATTTTACTCCTTATTTTGTTAAACCTTCTTTTATTATAGAAAATATTCAAGGATTGTCAATCATTTTGCAGCAATCTCATTTTAATTGTCATTGGGCCGTCTCGCCTAGCACGCCACAGAGGAAATCCACAGTTTCCGCAAGAATGACGACCTGGAGAGAAATAATTTCGGTGAATCTCTTACACAATTTTGTGTCTTTTATGTAACATCCTTGATGTAAATAGACAACAACCCTCGAAAGAAACTTGACTCAAAACGAATTTTACCATAATGATAATTGTATTGAAGTAAAAGCATACCAATTTTGCTTTAAATATAAATTTAATTTAACATTAATGTAAGGATTATTAAAAATGAAAAAAATCTCTTTAGCTATTATCGCTGCAACTCTTTTCGCAGCACCAGCAAATGCTGAATCAAACTTCGACGGTTTTCGTGCAACAGTAAGCGTTTCCGGCAACACAGGCTTTGGTAGCCCAACTTTGACAGTTCCAGCAGATGTTTCCAAAGGTGCAGATACTGCTGTAGCAGTTCAAGCAGATGCAACTACTACTCCTCCAGTTGTTGGACACGGAGCAGTAGCAGGTGATACACTTGTTGCCCTTGGATATAGCTTAGGCCCAGTTGCTTTGGAACTTGGTTATGCAAAAGTTCTTTCCAGCAACTTATTAGTCGGAGCTGCTGTTGTCATTGGTTATGATTTTTTGAGCATTGACAGCTCAACAGGAACTAAAGTTGTTGTACCTACCGATCCAAGTAAGGCTGCCGTTCCAACTCAATTGGACAAAGATAACAAGTTCACAAGCGGATTTTTTGGTGGCGTGAAGCTACAAGGCGGTATCGTTGTTGCTCCAAAAATCGCAGTTAGCGCAATTGTTGAAGGTACATACAAAAATTATACATTTGCTTACCCAACTTCAAAGACAATCTATAGCGATTGGGTTATGGGCGGCGCAGCTGGAGCAAAAGTTGAATTTGCAGCAACTGATAGATTTATCATTGCGTTAGGTGCAAAGTATCAAATCGCTCCAACAGATATTACTTTCAAAAAAGATAATGCATCAAACACACCAAAAGATGCACTCGCTGCAGATCAAAAGTTATCTTTTGGCGGAAGCACTTGGATTGGTTTTGTTGAAGCAACTTTCCGTATTACAACAAACTAATTTTTCTAGTTTGGTCGTAATGACACTTTAAAAAAAGTCCCTGGGTTTTTATCTCCTTTAAAACTCGGGGCTTTTTCGTTTAAAAAAGGAATTCTACATGAAAAAGTCTCTTATTCTTTTAGCCTGCATTCTTACACTCTCTCCTTTTCAAGTCAACGCTGGTTTTGGCGGTTTTGGATTAACTCTTGGCACAAGTTACGACAGCAGTTTCTCTTCATCCACCCTCACCTCCCCCTTCCAAAACTCTATTGACTTATCAAAAACCACATGGGGGAAGTCTTATGTGGATATCGGCTATACATACGTTCTCTCCACCGGCATTCCTCTTGTTCCCTCACTGTTTTTAGGCGGATCTGTGGTTGGCGGATGGAATTCTTTTAAGGTCGATGCCCAAAATCAACTCCAAGAATTCTCCGGCGGATTCTATGCTGGCTTAAAAGCCCAAGGCGGCATCATTTTTACACTCGCGGCTGTTAAAGTCATGGCAGAGATTGATACGCAAAGCTTTTCATACAAAACCCAAAATCAAACCGGGACAACCTTTGGCTATGGCGGATATTCCCTTGGCGTAGGCCTGGATTTCTCAGCCCCCCTGATCCCTGTGGTCTTAGGAATCGGCATGAATTTTAAATACCCGCCAAACTCTGTTACGTTTCAAACAAACGGCGTCAATCAAGATTTTGGCTTTAGTGGGAGCAGCTTTGAGGTCTTTGCGGAAATCGGGATAAGGCTGTAGAGAATCTCTTCAGAGGCAGATCTCCACACCGTCTTCCTGCGCGAAGTGCAGGATCCCCCTCAGGATAAAACACCGTCCTTACCGCATCGCCCTTAGTGCCTCTCTTGATGGAGGTACTGCACAAGTGCAGCATGACGGATGAGGAGAGGACGACTGAAGAGAGATTTTGAATAACAACACACAACCAACAATAGGCAAAAATATGAAACACACTCTTCTTCTTGCTCTTTTATTGAGCTTACCCTTAAACGGCGCATCCATCAATGGCTCTGGCAGTTTAAAAAATCAGATCATCAATCAAGATTTTATCATTAATGGCGCCGGATCCATTGAAGATACAACCATTACGGGAAAACTAGACGTGAATGGGGCGGTATCGATCAAAGGTTCAAAATTAAATGATCTAACTGTCAATGGGGCGTTTTCTGGGGAGTCTGTCATTATTTCAGGAAAAACCATTGTTCAGGGAGGGTTTTCTGCAAAAGGTTGTACTTTTCAAAATATAACCATCACAGCAGAATCTGCAACTCTTGAAGACTGCACAGCCGAAGAAATCACCATCAAACCCATTCCAGAAAAAGATCAAATCATCGAAATAAAAGGAACTTCCAACATTCGGAAGGTTACTTTTGAGTCAAAACGTGGTATAATAAAAAAATCGCCGGAGTCAAGAATTGCTGAAACTTCCGGCATAAAAACAAAGTAAACTTATAGGAAATTAAAGCAATGGCAGGACATTCACAATTTAAAAACATTATGCATCGTAAAGGTGCACAAGATGCGAAACGGGCTAAAATTTTTACAAAAATTATTCGTGAAATCACGGTATCTGTAAAAACAGGAAGCCCTGATGCGAACTCTAATCCAAGACTGCGCACAGCGCTGGCTGCAGCCAGGGAAGCGAATATGCCCAAAGACAATATCGAACGGGCGATGAAAAAAGCCTTAGGCGGTGAAGACGGGGCAAACTATGAAGAAGTGCGTTATGAAGGCTTTGGCCCCGGGCGCATTGCATTTATCGTCGAAGGCTTAACAGACAATCGTAACCGCACTGCTCCTGATGTTAGAGCGGCCTTTAGCAAAAGCGGAGGAGCTTTGGGAGAATCTGGAAGCGTAAGCTTTATGTTTGATCACGTTGGACTGATTTTATATCCAAAATCAGCAGCCCCAGATGATGCGATTTTTGAAGCAGCATTGGAGGCTGGCGCTGACAATGTGGAATCTTTTGAAGAAGGCCATGAAATTATAACATCTATCGAAGCCTTTGGCGCAGTGCGCGATGCCCTGACCCAAAAATTTGGTGACCCACAACAGGGAAAAATTATTTGGAAACCTCAAAACGTCACCGTGCTTGACCATGACACAGCAAAAGCAGTCTTGAAATTCATGGATGTCTTGGAAGATCATGATGATATTCAAAATATCTACGGAAATTATGAATTTCCAGAAGATTTTGAAGGCTAAAAGATGCAAACCCCCATCAAAATTTTAGGGATCGATCCAGGTCTGCGCAAAACAGGGTGGGGTGTGATTGAAGTCAGGGGGAATTCGACCAAAGCCTTGGGGTTTGGCGTTATTCCTTCTGATGCAGAAGATGAGCTAGGTATCAGACTCAATGCATTATTTCAAGGAATTTGCGGCGTTATTGAGCAGTTTCATCCAGGTGAAGCCGCCGTTGAGGAAACTTTTGTGAATAAAAATCCAGGCTCCACACTTAAACTCGGGATGGCCAGAGGCGTTGCCATGCTCGCGCCCGCCTTTAAAGGCTTACCCGTTTTTGAATATGGCGCAAATAAAGTGAAAAAATCAGTTGTGGGCGTTGGGCACGCTTCCAAAGATCAGGTGATTATGATGGTCTCAAGACTCCTTCCAGCACTGGGCCCCATCACATCTGACGCCGCGGATGCTTTAGCCGTAGCCCTAACCCATTCTCACTACCGAAATTTTGAAAAACTAAAGGCCATATCATGATTGGAAAACTCAAAGGAATGATTGATACTTTGTTAGAAGATCACGTTATATTAGATGTTCAAGGTGTGGGATATTTGGTTGCCTGTTCAGGGCGCCTACTTTCAAAATCATCCCCTTCCCAGCCGCTTTCCCTATGGATTGAAACTATTTTTTCCCAGGAAAATTTACGGCTTTTCGGATTTGAAACGTTAGAAGAAAAAGAATGGTTTAAAAGGCTGCAGCTCGTTCAAGGCGTGGGCGCAAAAGCCGCTTTAAATATTCTTTCGGCCTTAAGCATTCCAGAACTGGAAAATGCCCTGGCCACAGGAGATCAAACTGCCATCCGCAGGGCCGAAGGCGTGGGGCCCAAACTTGCCACCAGAATCGTCACAGAGCTCAAGGATAAGGGATCTTTAAATAATACACTTACTCCTTCAATCCCTGACGATGACGCCATCCTTGCCCTTGTCAACTTAGGCTATAAAAGAGGGGAAGCCATTGATGCTTTGAAAAAAGTCAGGAAAGACCAAGGCGATCAAGCATCACTCAATACCCTCCTTCCAGCCGCCCTGCAACTTTTATCTAAAGGTTCATCATTATGAGCGAAGAACGCTTAATCAGCCCCCTGGAACAGGAACTTGACCAAGAAGAAGCAAATTTGCGCCCTCAATATTTAAGCGAATTTACAGGGCAACGGATCTTAAAAGAAAACCTCCACATTTTTATTACAGCTGCTAAAGAACGAGGGAACGCCTTAGATCATATCCTCTTCCACGGCCCTCCAGGGCTTGGAAAAACAACGCTTTCACAGGTTGTTGCCCGGGAACTTGGGGTCGGGTTTCGCTCAACCTCAGGCCCCGTTATTGGAAAACCCGGGGATTTAGCCGCAGTGCTGACAAACTTACAACCCAAAGATGTATTGTTTATCGACGAAATTCATCGCCTAAGCCCAATTGTGGAAGAAATCTTATATCCAGCCATGGAAGATTTTCAATTAGACCTTATGATCGGAGAAGGCCCCGCGGCAAGGTCCATCAAAATCGACCTTCCACAGTTCACGCTCATTGGCGCAACCACGCGTTCAGGTCTTTTAACCACGCCTTTACGTGACCGTTTCGGGATCCCCTTACGCCTTGAATTTTATGAAATTGATGAACTCAAAAAAATCATCACCCGCCTTGCAACAATTTTAGGCGCCCAAATCGAACCCGATGGAGCCCTGGAAATCGCATCCAGATCAAGGGGAACCCCCCGTATTGCAGGGCGTATCTTAAGACGCGTATGGGATTTTGCCTACGTCGAATCCAAAGGCATCATCACAAAAAAAGTTGCCGATAAAGCGCTCAGGCGCCTTGGCATCGACGATTTAGGCCTAGATGACATGGATAGAAAATATCTCAAAGCCATCGCCGAATTCTATAATGGTGGCCCAGTGGGCCTTGAAACCCTAGCTGCCGTTCTTTCCGAACAGAAAGACACAGTCGAAGAAGTCATTGAGCCCTATTTAATGCAAATCGGCTTCATCCAAAGAACCCCAAGGGGGCGGATTGTCACAGAACAAGTTTATGAATATTTAGGAGTTAACAAATGAAATACTTGATCCATTTTACCATTTTACTATCCTCTTTTACCCTTTTGGCAGAACCCAAAGTTGTCGTGACCATTAAGCCTTTATACAGCATCGCCGCCCAGCTTACAAAAGGGGTTTCGACGCCTGATCTGTTGATGAAAGAGAAAGTTTCTCCCCACCACTTCCATCTCCTCCCCTCCCATATAAAAACCTTAAAAACAGCCGATATTGTGCTGTGGGTTGGCCCTGAAATGGAAACAGAGCTGAGCAAAACAATAGGCGAGCTCGATGAAACAAAGATTATAACTGCGATGACATTAGAAAATGTAAAGCTGTTAGAAACAAGAGGCTCCTCCTGTGGATGCCAACATCATGAGCATCACCATGATGATGATCACGACCACGAAAAAACCTTTGATCCTCACATTTGGACAAACCCTGACAACACACTGGCCATTGCTGGAGCCTTAAAGAATCATCTCATACAACTTGATGAAAAAAATAAAGCAATTTATGAGGCGAATTACACAGATTTTAGCGCCAAGATTTTTGGATTAAAAAATAAAATCAAAGATATGCTCAAAAAATCACAGACCAAATTTTTTATCTTTCACGACGCTCTCCAATATTTAGAAGATTATGCGGGGCTTAAATCAGAGATCGTCCAAGGAAACCATGACACGGGATTTTCTTTGAAGGAAATTATAAACCTTAAAAAAATGCTCGAAAAGTCACCTCAAAAATGCATCCTCACCGACGAAGAATTGCCCGCAAGCAAAATTACAGAAATGCTTGGGAATATCCCTGATTTAAAAATTAAAGAAATCTCCCCAGAGGGTATTTACACAGACGTTGGTGAAGATACATACTTTGAGATGATGGATGATTTGATTGTTAAAATTAACGCGTGCATCAACTAAATTCATTTTTGAAATGACGTTAAAAGATCGTCCATCGTGTAAAATCCGGTCTTCTCTTTCAAGTTCATCAAAAAAGACGCCGCTTTTAAGGCACCACTGGCATAAACTTTTGGGTTCCAATTGTGACATTTAAGCTCAAACATATCCGTTTCACTGATGAAAGAGACCGTATGCGCGCTATATCCCATCCCACCACGGTTCACAGAAATGCCAATATCATTTGAGGTTCTGCGTGGGTTTTCTTGATAATCTTTTGTGTTTGTCCACCCTAAATCTAGGTCCTGCAAATACCTGGCTATCATTAATGCAGTGCCAGAAGGGGCATCTTTTTTAAGACCATGGTGAAGTTCATGGATCTCTGGAACATGGGTTTTGTGGAGCATTTCTGCTGTGCTTTTGAGGGCATGCTTTAGAGCTGCAATGCCAAGACTCGTGTTTGGGGAATAAAAAACTTTTTGAATTTTAGAAAACTCTAAAATCATTTTCATGTCATCATCGCTTAAATCTGTTGTTCCAATCACCAGAGGTTTTTGAAATTGAAGATGATTTTTTAAACAGGATGCATGTGTAAAATCAATTCCCACATCCATTTCTTCATGGACCAAAGAAAAGCCTTCCTGGATCATCACTTCGTCACGAATTAAGGCCGACATCCGTCCTTTATCGCCAAATACTTTTACACGTATCATACTGTCACCTTTAAATTAAGAATGGGGAAATTTAAAGGAGGATGTACAAAACACCCCCCTTTATGATTTTAAGAGAATTTTGCAATCACTGCCATTAAAAGCAATGCTACAATGTTGATAATTTTGATCATTGGGTTAACTGCAGGACCTGCTGTATCCTTGTAAGGATCACCCACAGTATCGCCGGTAATTGCGGCTTTATGAGCATCTGAGCCTTTGCCTCCAAAATGACCATCTTCGATGTATTTCTTCGCATTATCCCATGCGCCGCCACCTGATGTCATGGAGATCGCCACAAATAATCCTGTGATAATTGTCCCCATGAGCATTGCACCTAAACAAATAAATGCGGGCCCTTGACCTTCGATGAAATTCACAACGAAATACAAAACGACAGGCGCCAAGACAGGCAAAAGAGATGGAACAATCATTTCTTGAATCGCTGTTTTGGTTAAAATATCCACAGCCGTTCCATATTCAGGAAGAGCTGTACCTTCCATAATACCTGGTATTTCTTTGAACTGACGACGAACCTCAACCACAACAGCGCCTCCTGCTCTTCCAACGGCCATCATTGCCATGGATGCAAAGCAAAAAGGAAGCATGCCGCCGATCAAAAGCCCGATCACAACATATGGATCCTGGAGAACGAAATTCACACCCAAATCTGGAAAGTAATGTTCCAAATCATGCGTGTAAGTGACGAAAAGAACCAAAGCCGCCAAAGCCGCAGATCCAATAGCATACCCTTTTGTCACAGCTTTTGTTGTATTTCCAACGGCATCTAATGCATCCGTGACAACACGTACTTCTTGAGGTAAATCCGCCATTTCTGCAATTCCCCCGGCATTATCTGTCACAGGACCATAAGCATCAAGCGCAACGATCATTCCAGCCAATGCAAGCATTGAAGTTGCCGCAATTGCAATACCAAAAATCCCTGCATTTTTATAGGCTACAAAAATGCCTGCACAGATCACAAATACTGGCAAAACTGTTGCTTCCATAGATACCGCAAGACCTTGGATAATGTTGGTGGCATGACCTGTGGTTGAAGACTCGGCAATGCTACGAACTGGCCTGTAGGCAGTGGATGTATAATACTCCGTAATCCACATCAATCCGCCAGTGACCAAAAGGCCGCTCAGCGCGCAATAAATCAAATTATTCGCATCAAAACTCAAGATACCTACTGTTAATGTTTGATCTTTAATCATAATATGCGTTGCCGCAGCAATCAGCACCGCAGAAACAAGCGATGATGCGATAAAGCCTTTATAAAGTGCAGGCATAATTTTGCGACTTGACCCCAAACGGACAAAAAATGTTCCAATAATCGACCCAATAATCGACACACTTGCAATCACCAAAGGATACAGCATCATAAATTCCTGACCTTGGAAGTAAAGCGCTGCCAAAACCATGGTTGCAACAATTGTCACCGTGTAGGTTTCAAAAAGATCAGCTGCCATTCCAGCACAATCTCCAACGTTGTCACCAACGTTATCGGCAATAACAGCTGGATTTCGAGGATCATCTTCAGGAATTCCCGCTTCAATTTTACCCACAAGATCAGCACCAACATCTGCGCCTTTTGTGAAAATTCCACCGCCTAAACGGGCAAAAATAGAAATCAAAGAGGCCCCAAAGCTTAATGCAACAAGTCCTTCCATAAGAGGGCGACCGGTTACATTGAATTGAAACAACAAAAGATAATAAAAAACAATTCCTAAAAGACCAAGACCTACAACAAGCATCCCTGTAATAGCGCCTGATTTAAACGCAATTTCCAAGGCAGGGCTGAGTCCTTTGCGCGCTGCTTCTGCAGTTCTGACATTCGCGCGCACAGAAACGATCATCCCAATATAGCCCGCAGCTCCCGAAAGAAGAGCTCCTAGAACGAAGCCTAAAGCGACCCATCCTTCTAAAACGAACCATAAAACAATCGTCACACCAATGCCGACAATACTAATTGCTTTATATTGACGATTTAAATAAGCCATCGCCCCTTCTTGAATCGCCGCAGAAATTTTTTGCATTTTTTCTGTGCCCGCATCCGCGCTCATCACAGAACGCCCTGCATAGAATCCATAGCCTAAGGCTAAAAGACCACATAAGATAATGAACCCATACGTAAGTTCCATTTGTTTCTCCTAAAAATTATATTAATATTTAAAAATTATTGTAACTATTCACCAAAATCATCCCCCCCACCGCCGTCATCTTCAAAACTTTAGTTTTGGAGATCTCCCTTGTGCTCATACATATTCCCCTCTTGCGTGATGAGAGGAAGGGAGATCCCCGAAAACTGTCGTTTTCGAGGATGACGACCTGGGAGATGCGTAACTTTGGTGAATAGTTACAAATTATTCAGCTTTACATACTAAAGCTCTCTGGTCCGCAGTATAGTTTTTAATTCTAGAATTGACTATTAAAAATTTATGTTTTTTAAAAAATTAATTTATCCATCTATCAATCAATTCTTTCCCCAAATTAAATAATAGATTGCTGCGGGAATGCGTTTAAAAAATGGCGCTTTTTGGACATCATGCGCTGCGAAAAGATCAACGGTTTTGGGCAAGAAGTTTGGAGCTGAAATAATGAGTTCCCCAATTTTTTGTCCTTTTTGAATAGGGATTTCGACAGGACCTGTATATATAACTTCAAGTTTAACACGGGAATAAACATTACGTGGGAGCGTAATTGCGACATCTTCCTGCGTAACCAATGGGACTGTGGGATGATTGCCGAGCCAAACTTGGGCATCCGTGACAATATTTCCAGCTCTGAAAAAACGATAAACATCAAATTCTCTCAATCCCCACTTGATCAAATATTCCGCGTCTTGAGTGCGCTCTTTCATGGTTTTGTATCCATTGACAACCAATAGAAGTCTGCGATCTTTTTCTTTTGCAGAAAGCGTAATTCCATACCCAGCAAGGTCAGTGCGGCCTGTTTTAATCCCATCTATGGATACACCAACTAAATTACTGGAAAGCGATTCATTACGGTTTTTTTGTTTAATCCCGTTGTAAGTAAATTCTCTCTCACCCACATAATGATAAAATTCTGGGAAATCTTCGATAAGCCTGCGCCCCAAAATCGCAAGGTCAAAAGAGGTTGTAATATGCTCTGGATCGGGAAGTCCCGTGGAATTTTTAAAAACCGTATCCCTCATGCCAAGTTCTCTGGCTTTTTTTGTCATTTCAACTGCTCCTGCTTCATCAGAACCAAAGAGACCTTCTGTGACAACAATACAGGCATCATTTCCAGAAACTGTCGCGATACCACGAACCAAATTCTCCACGTCCACATAGGTTCCTTCTTGAACAAACATTTTGGACCCACCTGTTTTCCAGGCTTTTTTACTCACACGAAACGTATCGGTCAGTTTTAATGCCCCAGAATGCAATCTTTCAAAGAGCAAATAAAGCGTCATCATCTTTGTCATGGATGAAGGGAACATGTTTTCATTGGCATTTTTTTCAAATAAAACGGTGTTTGTTGTCATATCGATTAAAAAAGCTTGTTTTGCTTTGCTTTCAATCCCGAATGCCGGAAAAGAAGCACACAGTAACCCGATAATAGAAAAAAATTTCATGCGAATTTTCATGCTTTTGACTTTCTAGATATTTTAGTACGATTATTTTTTGCCAGAATAACTGGTTTTGCTTTTTGAAACACAGGTGGAACTTTCTTATGATTGAGAGACTGAGCTTCTCCAATAAATATTTTCTTTTGACTATATGCAAGTGTCTCTGGAACAAGCGTTTCCACCTTCACTTTTGCAAGGCCTTTATGATGAAACTCAAGTTCTTTTGCAGCTGCAAGGGTTAAATCGATAATACGATCATCGCCTGTAAAAGGCCCCCTATCATTCACGCGGACAACAATGCTTTTCCCATTTTCAACATTTGTGACTTTAATAATAGAAGAAATTGGCAATGTGCGATGAGCCGCGGTAAACCCATGCTGGTTGTAAACTTCACCATTAGATGTTTTTTTACCATGGAATCCCGGGCCATACCAGGATGCAACGCCTGTGGATTCATATTCTAAATGCCCTTGAGGGTAGAACCATTCATCTTTCATAAAAGAGTTTGTAATCTTATATGGCCTATCCGTTGGGCCCTTGGGGCCTGGCCTTGGCGTTTCAACCTCACCGGAACACGATGCCAGTGCTAAAACGCTTAAAGTGAGAAAATACTTCAACATAACTTTAATTTTCCTATCTTATTAATCCATCTGCAAGAATACATACACTTAAAGCAAATTTTTGAGATTTATTCCACCTTAAAATGATCCGAAAGTTCGGATAAATTAAATATGTGGGCCCAGAGGGACCTAGAGGCATTATAATTGACGTCTGCGTTTTTAAAAATTCAAGATCCCCCCCGCCAATTTTACGCACGCCCATATTTTGCAATTGATCATTGGTGTATTTTTTCTTCAGGCCAATTTCCCCCTTAAAACCAAAGGGAAGAAGAATTTGATGCCCCCAAGGTTCGTCTTCATTCCACCCCGATTTTTTTAAATAATTTGCGATAGATCCAAAAACATGTGGGAGAGAATCCCAGATATCTTTTTTCCCATTAATTTCCACGGCAAACTCAAAAAAACTCGATGGCATAAATTGACACTGCCCCATGGCTCCTGCCCAGGATCCATAAAAAGAGTTTGCATTCACATATCCTTGATCAATCATTTTCAGAGCCAAGATCAACTCTTTTTTAAACATTTCTTTACGGTTACTCGCAAAAGCAAGAGTTGCGAGTGTTTGAATCACTGGATATTTTTCAGTCTCTGCCCCATAACGGCTTTCAACAGCCCATAGAGCCACAATATATTGGATAGGAACATGATATTTTTGGGAAACTTCTTCCAAAAGGTCATGATGCTCCCTCATTTTTAACCGACCTTCTTCGATGCGTTCAGTTAAAACAAAAAGTTTTTTGATATAGTCGAATACAAAAGAAAAAGCGGATTGATGATTTTCCTTTTGATTATGATAAGCATCAACAACTTGCGGAGAAAACGCGATATTATTTAAAGATGCATTCAATGTTTTAGGGCTTATTCCTTGCTCAAGAGCATATGATTTAAAATCATCAATCCACTCTTGAAAAAAGTCCCCGCGAGCGCAGATATTAAACAACAAAAGAAAAACAAAAATAAATTGCTTCATGTTTTGAAATTATCAAAAACAGAAAATGAATGCAATAAAAAGAAAAGCCCAAGACATGATTTGCCTTGGGCCAAAAAATTAAGATTGATAATTAATATCCATCTCGGTCTAAACGCTTGCGCAGAAGCTTTCTTCCTCGACGAACAGCCTCGGCTTTTTCCCGGGCCTTCTTTTCAGAAGGCTTTTCAAAAGCTCTGCGCAGTTTCATTTCACGGAAAACGCCTTCACGTTGAAGCTTTTTTTTCAAAGCTCTCATCGCTTGCTCGACATTATTATCACGAACAACAACTTGCATAAATAAATCACATCCTTTCATAATACATATTTTTAAATTTCCAATTACTAAAAATTTAAAATCATGTAACTATATATTTTTTTTAAAAAAAAAGCAATTTTTTTCTTCTGATTGGCCCCCTAAAAAATTACGCTCTCTTTTTTGCATATTTTCCCGAAATGTGTTATTTATTGATTGTGACAAATATTCAAATATTTTTTATACAATGAAAGGAATCAATATCATGAAAAATTACTCACTTCTAATCTTAAGCCTATTATGGTTTGCAATCAACCCTGTGGAAGCCGCATCTGGGACAGTTTATCAAATTGAAAATGTTGATGATAACACCCAAAACATCACTTCAAACCCTCTGGGGTTGGTCACTGGCGGCGTTGTGGGTGGCGCTTTGGGTGGTATGACGACAAACAATATTTGGGGAGGGCTTTTGGGCGCTGGCGCAGGGGCTCTGGCAGGGGGCGTTATAGAAAATCAGATTAGAAGGCCCCAGCTGAGAAAATATACAATTAGACTTGCCAGCGGTCAAGATGCTGTTGTTTTGAAAAATCCAGATGAAAATGAACAATTTAGAGTGAATCAAACGGTTTATGTTTATGCAGCCAATGATGGAAAACTCTACGCGTTTTCAAGGCCTCAGCGCTGACAACAGGCCCATTACAGGAGAATAAAAATCGATTTTTAATTCGGTCCTTTACAGACTTTGCTCTTTTGATGTACAACACTTCTTATATGATTCAGACCTTAAAGGAAAAATTAAGATGTATAAAACAGATGTTGTCGTCATTGGAGCAGGTCCAGTTGGACTTTTTTCTGTATTTCAAGCAAGCATGGTTGGACTTAAAGTTCATGTCGTGGATGCGCTTCCCATGATCGGAGGCCAATGCGCAGCTCTTTACCCAGAAAAACCAATTTACGATATCCCGGCTCATCCGAAGATTTTGGGTGCAGAATTGATTGAAAACCTAGAAAAACAAATTCTTCCTTTCTCGCCAACACTTCATTTAGAACAAAAAGTCACACACGTCACCTCAAAAGATGGCGGATTTGAAATTATCACCGATAAAGGGGATGAAATTTGGACCAAGGTTATTTTCATCGCAGCTGGAGTTGGGGCTTTTGGCCCCAATCGCCCTCCCCTTGAGAGCATTGAGAGTTTTGAAGGAAAGTCAGTATTCTATTTGGTGCGTGAACGTGCATTTTTCGCAGGTAAAAAACTCATTATTGCAGGCGGGGGGGATTCTGCCGTGGATTGGACGCTCTCTTTAGCTGAAGTTGTAAGCCATATTACCCTTGTACACAGACGCGATAAATTTAAAGCCCACGCGGAAAGTTTAAATCAACTCAAGAAGCTAGAAGAGAGCGGAAAAATTACGCTGCTCACGCCCTATCAACTCCATGGATTAACCGGTCAGGACGGGATCTTAACCTCCGTTGAGTGCATGGATTTTGAAGGAAAAATTCTATCCATCCCCACAGATATTCTCCTGCCTTTCTATGGCCTGGCCACAAATCTTGGCCCCATCACCCAGTGGGGATTACAAATTGATCGCCATACCATCCCCGTTGACCCCAGCAGCTGCGCCACATCCATCCCTGGAATTTATGCCATCGGTGACGTCGCCCACTACCCAGGAAAACTCAAACTCATCCTATGCGGCTTCTCCGAAGGCGCAATGGCAGCCCATTCCGCAAGAGCCCACATCCACCCAGGCGAAGTTTTTCATTTCGAACACTCCACAACCACAGGGGTAAAAAAATAAAGAGTTTTTAAGAACACACCTTGCATAAAGAAATCGAATGTTTCAAGATATCATTCGCCCAAGCATCGGATATATTCAAAATTTCTCCTTCAGGAGCTTCTCCAGCAGGTAAAGATTGGCGATCGTACTCTTCCCGGTAAGAAACAACCATATGGAAAGGCACACCAAATTCATCCTTAAAAAAGGGAATAAAAATCTTTTTAAGCGCGCGAATAAAGGTCATTCGGCATGCTGGACATGGATCTTGATAGGTGTGGAGCAGGAGGAAGCAAGCCGCAAGGGAATTGGCTTCATGTTGCTGTTTTAATCCTTCCTTCCATCTCCCTTCGTTGGTCGAAAGATAATGCAATAATTTTTGCTCGCTGCACCAACTTTTGTAAAGATCGGTTGCTGCCACGGCTGTATTATCAACGGATTCTCCTATCAATTGCAGAATATGATGAATTCTCTCTTTTGCAGCTTGAACACCACTTTCTTTTTCTCCAAAGGATCTCAGTGTATCAAGAAGAGAGTAAACCAAGCCACTTTCTAGTTTAAAAGGCATATCTTCTTCTTGTTCGCCAATCAATTCATCAAAATTCATGCCAGAAAAAGCTGAAAGTCCTACGTCAAGATCGTCTTCATCATTTTCTTTTGAATTATCAGCACAAGAAGAAGACTCAATATGAGAATTAAAAGTCGCTATATTTCCTAGATTTTCCCAAAATTTTCTAATACCTTTAGAATATTTTGAAGAAGAATTATAAAACTTACGATCCTCTCCGTCAAGCTCACTATAAGACCAAAAATATTTAAAATGATCTAATGTGTCTACGAGATAATCATCCGCCAACTTAGGATCACTTCTATCTTGATCTAAAAACATATATTTTTCAAAACAAAATGCATTAAGCCAATTATATTCTTCACTCATACTGCCCGGTCTCTTAAGAGCATGCTGTTTAAATCTTTCCAAGACTTTTTTAAGATCAGAACTTTTGCCGCTTTCAAATACAATCTCTTTATGATCTTCATTTCTAAATGATGAAGGATGCATCTGATGATCTTTAAGAACATTTACAAATCCTCCAAAACAAATATTTTCTATAGCAGAAGAGCTAGAGGCCAAAAATTTTGTGAGTGCCT
>CAIYWZ010000111.1 GCA_903930075.1 uncultured Alphaproteobacteria bacterium
AGGCCGTTACAATACGAGCAAACAAACAAAAGAGTCTGCGGAAAACCACAAAATCATCCTCCACTATCTCCCGCCCTACAGTCCCAATTTGAATGCGATTTGAATGCGATTGAGCGATTATGGAAAGTGATGAATGAGTACGTGAGAAACAATCAACACTTTGCAAAGTTTAAAGAGTTTAAAGAAAAAATACTCGCATTCTTTCACGTTACCTGGCCAAAAATATCATGGAGCATGACGGGAATACTTAATAATAATTTTCAAAAAATTCATGTTTTTAAACAAATTTAAGGATTTTTTAATCGGCGTTCTCATTTATTTTGGGTATACATACCATATATCAAATAAATCTCGCCCTTTACGACGCTGATAAAGAGCACGTAATTTAGTCGCTATCAACTCATCCATTTCATAAGTCGTGATATCAGCTGTCCCTTTGAACCAATCTGAATCCATAGAAAAAGGAACCTTTTTAAAGGGAAGCACTTGAAAATGTTCAGTCGTATTGATTTCGATTTTTAGTTTTGATTCAGACTTGTTTATGGATTCATATGTGTAAATCATTTTTGCGCTTCTTTGAGTAATTTTCCATTTAGGATCCCCTAACCATGGTTTGAGCACCTCACGAATCGCATTAATTGTTGGGCCGATTGGGTCAGAATTTTTCTGCACGAAATCGATATCTTCACTATACCTAGACGCAGGGTTTATAAATAGTTTGTTGAGTGCTGTACCACCGCGAAAAACTAAAGCATCTTTGATGTGTGGATCGTTATATAAATCTATGAGCGCTCTGCTGATAATAAGATCTTGTTCAATTTGGGCTGGCGTTTGCCATTTAACATGATTAGACCAATTTTCTATAAAAATATTTGGGATCATAAATCGCTCTCAATTTCAGTATTTTCTATTATTTTCCATCTTTTGGATCTCGGGTAACCCATTTTTTCTATTTCAGAAGCAATGGGTATGTAATATTTCATCTTTCCCTTTAAAAAAACTTCTAAAGTTTCAATGATTTCGGTTTTTTTATCTTCATCCATGACATCAATCTTCTCTAAAATATAACCAATACGTTGTAGTTGGTATCTGGCATTGATCTTTTGGGCAAGCTCTATCAATTTACCCGGATCTATAGCTTGGGCTAATTCAGAAAAAACGGTTGCGATGTGATTAAGCCCACCAGCATGAGAGGGGTAACCTAGTAAATCGATTGCAGTGAGTTCAGGTGAAGCAACTTTAAGATAGCCAGTATCAACAACGACATCTTGAGTTGGAAGCCCAGATATTGACTTTTTGTAAATAAACTCTATTTCAACATCACCAAAAACCAAATGACCGC
This sequence comes from uncultured Alphaproteobacteria bacterium, assembly GCA_903930075.1. Taxonomy (GTDB): domain Bacteria; phylum Pseudomonadota; class Alphaproteobacteria; order CAIYWZ01; family CAIYWZ01; genus CAIYWZ01. Next base: position 1,343 of record CAIYWZ010000111.1, read on the forward strand.
TCATCCTTTTATTCAACATGACTTGGAATCTAGCGGGTTTTTGATGCGTCGCTCCATGAAACAACCCCGCTGATAACAGGGCGACATAATAATCGGTACTTAAATGCTTCATGAGTATGGGAATAAGTTGTTCTGCGGGTATCGAGCCGTATGTTTGATATTCAGGAGGCACGATGACATAAAAAGCTTTAGCGGGTGAGACAAGGTCGCCACTTTGAATAAGGCGATATAAAGCCACCCTGGCATAATTGCGAGATACTTTGAATTCCTTCAAAATCTCTTCAATAGTGAAGGCTCGTTTCCCATATTTCCTGATTTGTTTTATATAAGATTGTAGATTCATATGATTGTAATTAGTTAGCGA
>CAIYWZ010000112.1 GCA_903930075.1 uncultured Alphaproteobacteria bacterium
ACGGCGACATTGGCAGGAAGCGCTATGGTTAGTGCGACGTCTCTTTCCATCACCTACAGCGGGCCACAAACTTTGACGCAAACCATCCTTGGTAATATTGTTGGTTTGTCAACACCTGCAAACCTGACCGCGCTTACCTTTGGTACCACAAGCGGAAATGATTTGACCATTGACTCCGGTGGGGCTGATTTTAGTGCCTTTACCAACGCAAGTGTGAGCTTAACCTCAGCTGCGGCTTTAAGTGGGGGGGTGATCACAACTGCAGGGACGTTAACTATTGAAAATGGGGCTTCGTCTTCGATTACAACCTCTGGTGTTACGAATTTTGCAGGGGTGTTGGGGGCGGATTTGAACCTTGCACAAAACGCGCCAATGACGATTGCGGCAGGGGGGACAAGTTTGAGTTTAGGGGCGACGTTAACAATTGCCACAACTGTTCCTGCGCAGGGATTTGTGTTTTTTCCAGATCCTTCAAAGATAACAAAAAATGGGGCTGGAAATAGGGCGATTGTTTTTGCTCCATCTTTGAATAATCCACTTACAACAGACCAAACTGCCATTGCAACGCTTCTTGCTGCTGGGATTACTGTGACAGGGGAATTCCCTGCTCCTGCGCCCGCTCCAAGGTATTTTGTGCGTAAGCCAAAGCCAGCTCCAATACCTGTTCCGCCAACCCCGCAACCAGAGGTTCCGCCTCAAAATACGCAAACCCCTCCAGCGCAAACGCGAGAAATAGAGCGGATATTGTCGGCTTCTGCGGGGGCGGGGTCTGTTGTGACAAAAATATTTGAAAGTCCTAAAACAAGCGTTTTGAGTGGATCTATGGCCGTACCAACGCCCAATTATACGACCGTGATTGCTCAGAGGTTAGAGGTGCTGCCTTCAAATATGAGTGATATTCCAAATACGGGATCTTCTATGTTTTCGATGGCAGGGGGGATGATTAAGATTGATTTGAGCGCTGAAAATAGGCCGTGGTTTGTTAAGCTTTCGAAAAAACTTACGGGAAATCCAGCTGAGTAGATTTTAGCCCTACATTATTAAAATTTATCTATGATGCAGCGTTCATAACTTTAAGCATTTATGCAGGATAAGAAATATTTTAGTGGTTTTGTGTATAGGTGTGCAAATATTTCTTGATTTTAAATCTTGTTTGTGAATTAATGATAAGTGCGACCATTAGGCTAGCTTGTAAGCTTTAGCATAATTGGATCACCTCATTTGAATTTTTTCTCTGCAAACAGGGACGGTACCAACGATCTTGTTAGGGAAAATTTTCTTATGATCTGACCCATGTTTGCTAATCCTTCTAGCTCCCTACCGTCGCATGCGCTGCCCAAGGGGAGGTACCTCCTACGGCCAGCGCATTTTTTATAAATGGGCCATTTTTTAAGGAAAAGTTTACGTAAATGATACAGATTTTGCTTGTTGTTCATATTTTTATTGGAATTTTATTGGTTGGAATTATTTTGTTCCAAAAAAGTGAAGGCGGTGGCCTGGGCGGATCACAGCAATCTAGTTTGTTTAGCGCTAAAGGCGTTGATCATCTTTTCACACGCATCACGATCACATTAGCCATTTTGTTTGCGCTCAATTGTTTGATCATGGGCATTCTTTTGGGCAAAAAAGAAGTGCTTTTTGATAAAGCTCTTGAAGCAAAGCACGCAAGTAGTGCTCCTGTAGCCTCTGAGAAAGCATACCCTGAAAAAGTAGCCCCTGAGAAAGCAGAGCTTCCCTCAAGTGTAACCCCTCAAACCCCGAAACCAGAAACTGCAAAATAAAGAGACCCTTATGCGTTATATTTTTGTCACCGGAGGCGTTGTTTCTTCCCTTGGAAAAGGGATTGCGGCAGCGTCCATAGGCGCTTTGCTCCAATCAAGAGGATTTAAAATCCGTATCCGCAAACTCGAACCTTACCTGAACGTTGATCCAGGGACCATGAGCCCCTATCAACATGGCGAGGTTTTTGTCACAGAAGACGGCGCAGAAACGGATTTAGATTTAGGGCATTACGAACGTTTTACGGGTGTTGATACTTCCAAACATGATATTTTAAGTTCAGGACGTGTGTATTTTGATGTGCTCACCAAAGAGCGTAAGGGTGATTATTTAGGGGCCACTGTTCAGATTATCCCCCATGTGACCGATGCGATTAAGGAATTTCTTGCCAAAGATACGCAAGATCTTGATTTTCTCATTGTTGAAATTGGCGGCACCGTGGGCGATATCGAAGGCCTGCCTTATTTAGAAGCCATTCGCCAAATGGGTCATGAACTGCGTCATAATGTTTTGTTTGTGCACTTAACTCTTGTTCCCTTCATCCCATCTGCAGGCGAACTCAAGACAAAACCCACGCAACATTCGGTCAAAACCTTACAGAGCCTTGGAATTCAGCCTAATATTCTCCTTTGTAGATGTGATCGCATTATTCCGGATGATTCAAAGAAAAAGCTGGCTCAGTTTTGTAACGTTCCCAACAATTGTGTTGTGGAAGCTTTGGATGTGGAATCCATTTACGAAGTCCCCTTGGTTTTCAATGAAGAAGGCCTGACCGATAGAATTTTGGAACATTTTCACCTGGAGAGCGCTCCCGGATCTCTTGAAAAGTGGAAAGAAATTGTCAGCAAAGTCAAATCTCCAAAATCTTTTGTTAAAATCGGCCTTGTTGGTAAATATGTGGGATTGCAAGATGCGTATAAATCCGTCAAAGAAGCCCTTCTCCACGGTGGATTTGCCCATGATACAAAAGTTGAAATTGATTGGATTGATGCGCAAGATATGGAAGAAAAAGGTTATCAACAGCGCCTTGCATCCTTGGACGGCGTTTTGGTTGCCGGTGGTTTTGGAAAGCGCGGCACGCAGGGGATGATCAATACCCTTGGATATACACGAATCCACAATATTCCCACCCTTGGAATTTGTTACGGTATGCAGATGGCGGTGATTGAATTTGCAAGGAATGTTTTAAATATCGCGGATGCAAAATCATCCGAATGGGGTGAAAAAGGCACAGATATCATAGGTCTTCTGACAGAATGGGTTAAAGATGGTGATGTTCAGCAGCGCTCCAAAGATTCCGACCTTGGTGGCACCATGCGCGTTGGATCCTACGAATGTCATTTAAAAGACGATACACGGGTCAAAAAAGCCTATGGATCAACCATCATCCACGAACGCCACCGCCACCGTTATGAGGTCAACATCGACTATAAAGCCCAATTTGAAGAAAAAGGTTTTGTATTCGCAGGTCTCTCCCCCGATGGGAAATTGCCTGAAATTATCGAGCTCAAAGACCACCCCTGGTTCATAGGCGTACAATTCCACCCCGAACTCAAATCCCGCCCCTTTGCCCCTGCACCTTTATTTAAAGACTTCATCAGGGCTGCATTGGAGCATAAAAAACCCTAACCGTTGGAGGTATTGATGACGAAGTTTATCCTATTTTTTCTTGGGCTTCATTTTTGTGTTTATGGAATGGAGAATGTTGACATCCCTGATGATATCACAGAAATCGGCTATGGAGCCTCTGAATCATCCCAAGCTGCTATTAAAGAAAATAATCTCTTAAAAGCGAGTATAGTCGTCAATGCAACATTTAAAAATTGTAATATTGCAACAGAATCCGAACTCAATATTTTTGTTGGGGGGGTATTGCTCCCACCCCAGGGAACTCAGGCTGTTTTTGTCAAGTTTAAAACTCTTGATATCTTAGAAAAATTAACGGAAACGATTGGAGAAATTGATCACGATAGAGTTATTTTTGCATTTGATCCAGACGCCTCAACAGATATGGAAGAAGCGATTAGAACAGAAACTGGAGCAAAACTCGTCAAAAAAAACTATATTTATATGCATTCAGACTCTCCTATTGTTGTGACGGGAAAAATTGAAGATTCTCTCAATGTGGCAGCTCAGTGTATATGGTCCCCTCTAACACTCATAAACCTAGAATCAAGCGTTGCAAAACATCGTATCGGTATCGCCAGATTCAAGGAAAAAATCAATGCTTTTTTGAGTATGCAGGCCATGATGATTCCGGCTACCATAGAAGACAGAACGAATACGTTAAGATCAATGCTTGAAGAACGTTTAAATGATCGCTCTCAAAATCTTGATCATTACAAAACTTTTGAAGAGCTTGCCTCTCCTGACCTTTATCTCAAAGGCTCAAACCTTCAGATCACGCCTTTTGACGCAATTGAAACCGCAGACAATCTTGTTGTTTTTGGGAATAATACTTCTGATTTATCCACATTAGAAAATGAATTTCGGATGTACACAAGCGCCCAAAAAATATTTGTCACCGGATATCAGGGGCTTCGAGGGATTCTTCATCAAGGCGTTGTTTTAAAGCAAGGTTTTGAGATTAAAGACGAAAAAGGTATTTTGCTCATGAGTGATCTGATTTTTCCAGAGTATTATATGAGTCTTTCTTCTAGGTTTCTCTGGATTTTGGAAGGTATTACTTTTTCATCTATTAAAACATCTCTTCTAGGAACAGATCAACTTGCCATTCAAGATCTGGAAGGGCTTTCCAGCTTAAATGTTTCTCCTTTTATGAAAGCGAAACTGAACGAATATCTTATTGAAAAAGGAATTCCAGATCCTTTAATGGCGCAACAAGAAGCAAAAAGAAAAGAAGAATTGACTGCTTTGGCAAAACAAATTGAAAGTCTTAAAGCCAAAGATCTCAAGTATCTTCAAAAGGAATTGAAGAAACTTGGGCTCACTTTAGCTGTAGACGAAGCATAACCCCCCTGCCATGAGTTTTGATCTTTTCACGTTTTCTGGGTGGATTAGAAAGTGGTTATTTCAAGACCCGTCTCCTGAAAAATCCAGCTTTGAGGAAGGTTCGTTTATCGCGTTATTTGGAAAAGAATATAAAATACAGCATATTCAAGGCATATCTAACAGAATTGTGATCCAAGATGATATATTTTTTATCGTGAAATCAAAACCTTCTGTTTGCACAAAAACGCTCGTTTTTAAATTCTTAAAAAACACATTGATGACAAAGGTGCAGCTCAAAAGCCATGAATACGCAGCAAAAATTGGTGTCACAATCTCAAAAATTGCCGTTAAAAAGATGAGATCCCGCTGGGGGAGTTGCTCTTCCGCGGGGAATTTATCCTATGCCCTGCACCTTGTCTTTGCCCCTGAACCCATGATCGACTACGTCTGCGCCCACGAAGTCGCCCACCTTTTGCACATGAATCATGGAAAAGACTTTTGGAATTGTACACAGAGCCTTTATCCCGAATACAAATATGCAAGAAAATGGTTTAGAGAAAACAGTAAATCTCTTTTTGCTTGTGCGTGAACTAAAAGATTTCATTTACAATCATAATTTTTGATGTACAGTTAAGAAGAATAAGAAGATCTCTGATAAATTTCTTTCTATTTTGATCCTTCAAGTCATCGAGATATTTGTCATAGGAAAAGTAATCTTGAATAGAAAAAGTACTCTTGCGGATATTATGAATATTGTCTTGGATGGCTTTGTCATTGCAGATGATCAAGGAATCATTCGCGCTGTGAACAAAAATATTCTCACCATGTTTGGCTACGAACTCCGTGAACTCATTGGGCTACGGGTAAAAGAACTTATGCCTGAACCTTATTATAGCAAGCATGATCAATATCTCAAAAATAGTTTAAACGGAAAATCAAAAAACGAATTCATGACTTTAAAAGATCTTTCAGGTAAACGCAAAGATGGTAGAATCTTCCCTATAAATATCTGCATGAATCAACTAAAAATGGACGATGATATCATGTTTGCAGCAACGATACGTGACATGACAGCTGAAAAAAATCATGAAAAAATCATGAAAGACTATATCAAAGTTTTAAAAAACAGCAATCAGGAGCTCGATGATTTCGCGCATATTGCCTCGCATGATTTAAAAGAACCTCTAAGGGGTTTAAGCAATCATTCCCTTTTTTTAAAAGAAGATTATGAATCTGTTTTAGATGCTGACGGTATCAAAAAAATTGATCGCATGATTTATCTATGTAAACAGATGGAAAAACTGATTAGTGACTTATTTTATTTTTCGAAAATTAGAAATCAAAAGCTCGCCATCAAAGAAGTAGACTTAAATGAGATCATTGAAAATATAAAGAGCATGATAGAAAATACACTTATTGAAAAAAATGTAAAAATTTTCATCCCTCAAAAGTTGCCCCACATCATATGCGATGGCCTGCGTATTACGGAAGTCTTTAGAAATCTCATTGTAAACGCCATCAAATACAATGATAAAAAAGAAAAACATATTACAATTGGAATTGTGGATTCTGAGCTTAGAAATAAAAGGGATCCTTTTATTTTCTATGTCAAAGACAATGGAATCGGAATCTTGGAAGAATATTACAGCGATATCTTCCGAATTTTTAAAAGGCTCAACAACGAATCCGATGAGCTAAAAGGAACTGGTGTTGGCCTTACTTTTGTTAAAAAAATTATCGAACGACATTCTGGTGAAATATGGTTAAAGTCGGAATTTGGACAAGGAACTACTTTTTATTTTACAATAGGGGAGCATATTTTATATGAAAAAACATAGTATTATCCTGATTGACGATAATCCTGATGATTGTGAGTCTTTGGTTCGAGGATTTCAAACGACAGACTTGAGCTGTGTCATAAAGTGGTATGATAGCCCTGAAAAATATCTCGACTATTTAAGTGACATAGATTACGATCACATTAACAATATCCTTCCTATTTTAATTATACTTGATTTAAATATGCCCGGAATTGACGGGAAAAAAATGTTAGGAATTATCAAAGCCAACGATAAAATCAAAGCTGTGCCTGTAATTATACTCACAACGTCAACAAACCAAGATGATATCTTAGAATGCTACGCAAATGGAGCGAATACTTATATTCAAAAGCCTATGAGTTTTGAAAAAATGAAAAAAATCTGTGATTCATTGCACAATTACTGGTTTAAGGTTGCGCGTCTTCCACAAGAAGGGATCTATCCTCTTTAAAAATCTGGGAAAACTATATTGATTTTTGTCCCGCCTTCTAAACGGGGGATTATTTCAATTGTTCCCTGGTGCTGTTCTGTAATCGTTTTACACAATGCCAATCCAAGGCCCATACCGGGAATATCGTTTTTACTTGAAACTCTTATAAACGGTTTAAAGACTTCTTCCGTCAATTGGGGATCGACACCAATTCCATTATCTGTAATGGTGACAATAATATTATAATTTTTAATTTGCGCGGAAATCTCAATGACAGGATTTACCCTTGAAAACTTAATAGAGTTTCCAATTAAATTTTGAAATAACTGAACCAGTGCAACTCTGTGTCCCTTCATTTTGGGTAAAGAGGAAACATGTATGTTTGCATTTTTTTCTTGAATTTCGAGTTCCAAATTATGCATACTTTGTTCAACAATTTTGTTCAAATCAATATCGGTTTTTTCCAGCGCCGATCTTCCAAGTTCTATGTACAATAAAAGATTATTCAAGAAATGAGTCATGTATTCCACGTCTTCTTGAATATCTTGGAGGTATGAAAACTCCATTGTATTGTATTTTTTCGATATCAATTTTGAATACGCCGCAATTCTCCCCAATGGAGATTTCAGATCATGTGCAATGGTATGGGCAAAACGGGAAAGGTCCGCTTGTTTTTCTTTTTCTAACTTTTTTTTGTAAAAAGCGTCCAACGCAGCATAAATGGAACGCAACAAAGATTCAAAAGATAAATGGCTTTTTTGAATATATTCAAAGACCTCTAAATGCATAAACTCAACTGCAATATCCTCATTTCCATGTCTTGTGCTCACGATGATGGGGCAATCGGCAGCCAAATTCATGGAACGTATTTTTCGAACACAGTCGAGACCATTCATTCCTTGCAGCTGATATTCCAATAGAATCAGGTCGTATTTTTTCACCCGTAGTGACTCTATAGCGCTTTGAGCAGAGGTATGCCAGTCTATTTCACATTCAAATATTTGTTTTAAAGTGTCCTGATACCACTGGAAATCCTCTTTTGAATTTTCGATAATCAGGACCTGAAATTTTTCACGACTCTTTGAAACCTCTCTTTTTTTATGGAAACTCTCCAGCGCATTGTGGATGGAAGAAGATAAAGACTCAAAGGTGATCTGGTTTTTTTGAATATAATCGCACACGCCCAATTTCATGAATTTCACAGCGATATTTTCATCCCCTTGCCCCGTCAAAGCAATCACGGGGCAACCTAAATCCAGAGACATAGAATTCACTTTTAGAATAAAATCAAGACCATTCATACTGGTCAGCCTATAATCTAATAAAATAAGGTCATATTTCTTGATTTTCAGTGGTTCTATGGCGCTTTCAGCAAACATATGCCATTCGATTTCGCAGGTGAAAATTTTCCCTAAAATTCTTGAATAGAGTTCAAAATCATCCTTTGAATCTTCAATAATTAAAATGTGCGGATTGTATTTTTCTTCCATAATGATCTACCTTGAAAGAAAATTATGATTTTCCAGAGATAAATGCTTCAAAGGATTCGGCATCTAAGGGTTTGGCGAAAAATGCATGAGCCTCCAATTGATTGAGCGCAATGGCATTTTCATAATTATGCATCGATGAATAAATTACAACGGGAATATTTTTTAAATTGGTTGTTTCCTTTAACCGTTTAAGAATCATCTTACCATTCATGCAAGGCATCAGCAAATCCAAGACAATCAGGTCGATATCGACCCTATGATGCTCCAATGCCTCTATGGCTTTATGAGAGTTGTTCCATTTTGAAAGTGAAAAATTAAGCATTGTATCCAGGGCGAGTAACTCTTCAAAAAGCCGGATATCTTTTGGATTATCATCGATCATCATGATCTTTAAAGACTGATTCGAAGTGGGTGGATTAAAAGGCTTAAAAATATACCCATAATCTTTTAAGTCATTGTTGCGCAAAACCAAATTACTTCTGACCATCATACACCTCCTGTTTTGATTGTTTACAACGCCAGTTCGGGATTAAAAACCATATAGGGATTGAGTTTGAGGAGAAATGATCTTGCAATAAGATGTGAATTGGAGTACTAAATTATTTTTTTGCACAAATAAGGAGTTCTCCATGAATAACGTTATAACTGAAATATTTTGTTTTGTCGATGAATTTTGTAAATTTTTTCAACAGGAGCTTGAAAAAAAATCTCTCCCCAATCAAAAATCTAAACGTAAACCCACAAGAGAGCCAGGGTTAAGCAT
>CAIYWZ010000113.1 GCA_903930075.1 uncultured Alphaproteobacteria bacterium
AAATTTACACAGTTATTTGGACAGACTCAGATGGTGAATAATCCTGATTTATCCACATTTGCAAAGATGTCTCTGACAAGGAGTTTAAAGAAAACAGATCCTGAACTTTCAATAGAAGCGGTCAGAAAAATGATACAGAACTCTGGGAATTAGTCAAAAAAGACGGGAGAGTTTTGTTCTTCTGTCTTCACCACAAATTCCGTAACTCCCCCTAAAAAATCATTTTGCTTTTTAAGCTGTTTGGTCAATAATGCGCTTCGTGAACATTTCAAACGGAGGTCTAAAATCAAATTTAAATTTTTAACATGCATTGCGTTGTTGTCTTCAAAAATGTCTTTTGCATCAGGCCTTGACGATCACTTTCATTTTCACAATGGCTGTCCGATGATTTTCCCTGTTGTGACGCTCAATTGGCCAAAAATGAGAAACCGATCCCTGATTATTGGAACAGAAAAGGTTGTGATAGAAAATGAGGTTTTTGCCAATGATGGTATTGTGATTGGGGATGATATTTTTATTGATACAGATGAAATCCGTTTTGGAAAAGGAATTTTTAAGGCCAATAAAAACTTGATTATTTTTACACATCAATATTCCGGTGATTTTTGTCATACGGGAACGGGGAAGGTGAAAATTTTTGTAAATGGGTTCTTCACCCCATTGCCCAATGTGGAGAAGGAAGAAAACGCTCAGATTTTCCTTTCTCAAGAAAGATTAAAAAACAACGAACGTTCTCTTTTTGACAGGAGCGAATTTAGCCCCTTAAATTCGTCGAATATTTTCAAATACTTAACCACAAAACCTTTAAAGCTCACCGAGCCTGAGATCAACACCCAAAATATAACTTCAGATCGCATTGAAATTATGTTGAAGTCTTTTGTCAATAATGGAATGATCCAAGGAAGAGAGATCAAAGTCAAAACAGAGACGTTTGATTTTGGAAACGGCTCATTTTGCGTCACAGGTTACCTTATCATTTACACAAAGAATTTAAAGATAAACCCAAAACGTAAGCATTTTAAAGGAAGCACCGGATCTGTGGATATTTATGTAGACGGCGTTCACAGATATTCTCTTGCTGATCTTTCCAAATATCCTTTAAAGAAAAAATAGATAACAGAAACAGTGGTTCCCTGTTTAAAAAATCGTTTTGTCTTTTGGATGTTTTGGTCAATACTGTCGTTGATTCAAATTTAAAACAGGAGATTACAATGAAATTCTTACTCTTTATCGCACTTTTTTGCTCAAATACGGGTTTTGCGTCACAGGAAATCCTCCCTCTTGCGGAGATTATGGATATGGGATCTGAGACAGAAAAAGCACAAATCAGGTCTGCTTTCCCTGATCAGATTAGAAGCGTATCTCTTGTCACACGGGAAATACGCAACCGACTTGTTGCTCCAGATGATGCCCCCACGTTTGTGAGATTTTGCAATATGGATCATTTGCGCGATATTGTAAAATTCGTTCCAGAGATTGAGAGTTCATCGATTGTTCTATGTTTTGATCCCACTGTTCCCCCAGATGGCGTCTTTGACTGTATTGTTCAAAGCAATGGAAAACTGCTTAAAATAGAAAAGTTTTTTCATATTGTGTCGGAGTCAAAAACTCTATCTTGTGGTAATACTGCTTCAAAGGAAGGGAAATTTATATGGTCTGTCCCTTCAGGAAGCCGCGTTCCAGGATTTGAGGAAGGATCTTCCGGGATGCATTTTATCAAAAAGCCGAACTTGGAAGAGATGGTGGAAGTTTTTTTAAGTCTATCCCCTTCAATAAACCAACCTGAAATTTTTCCACAGAAAACGACTTGGAAAAAAGTAGGGTCTACATTTTCAATGGAAGTTCTCATGTAATGCCCTACGGGACCAATACCCCTTAGGAATATTACAGTGAAATAATTTTGAATAAGTTCACATAGATATGAGACAAATAGAAGGTGGGGGATTGAAGAGAACATGAGTCGCCCGACGGATTTAGCCCTTTTTGGGAACACAAAGAACACCCCAAACCATCGGGAATGAACTCAGGATTTTTCTCTTGATTTTTTAAGGAAAAATCCTTTATAAAGAAACATATATAACATGTTTATTTGAAAGAGACCTTCCATGAAAAAAATTTTTAGCCTGCTTTTTATAAGCACCCTTTTGACTTCCGTTGATGGATCAGGAGTTGCACCACGCCAGGACTTGATGTCAAGCTGCCTTTTGAACAATCAATCTGGAATGACGCCGCATATTTTGGAATATTTAGATACCCCTACAATAAAAAATTTTGCATCTAGCTGCAAAGAAAGCGCGCAAATTGTCAAAGACCTGACCTTTGATAAAAGAAAACTGTGGTGGTCTCCAGACAACATTGTTTTGGAGGAGTTGTTGCGTGTTCTTGGGCGTTTCCATGTGGAGCTCAGTGATGAAATCATCCACCGGGCCATGCATCGTTTTTCCAATGCAGAACTGCTCAAGGTTTTTCAAACGATTTCCCGTGATGTTCAAAAAAATAAAGATGAAAAACGGGTTTCAAAGGAAGAATTCAAACGTTTCATGCCTTGGGCCATGGCAAGTTTGGATATTGCAGATATTTTGTGGAAAAATGATGATTTCTTGGACGTTTATGTATCGGGAGTGTATCGCTGGGGTACAAAAAAACAACGAGAAAAAACGCAAGAAGATTTAAGAGCAGATTATAAAGGTTTTTTGGGAAGATTTGATGAATTAGAGACTCTTGATGAAAAAATTCATTATCTTGAGTCTGGATGGCGTAATTTCGACTTCCGTATGAGTGATAATATCAATGAATGTTATCTAGAGAGTTTTTGCTGGATTCAATTAAAAGAATCCAATCCAGAGATTTTTGAAGATTTTGAGGTTATATCTAGGGCGGTCAGCTCTGTGTTCTTCTCAAGGAATCGTGACTTTTCAAATTTTTTAATTGAGAAAATTCCCAAAGAACGCGTTGTGGATGTATTCTCTGATGCCATCAGCTCAGGAGATGCGGTTACTGTTGCGAAACTGATTGAGAAAGATCCTGATGTTGTTTCGTTATATGATAGAACCGGTGATATGAAGTATTGTTGGTTTTTCAATGAACTAAATGATCCTGATTTTTATGTTTCTCGCCTATTGATTGATGCTGGTTTCAACCTAAACGCCTTACATGAAGGTGTAAGCCTAGGCAACTGGGTCCTTCAAGAAAATAATATTTTGGATATTAGAATACTTAGGCTATTCCTCGATGTCGGGGTCGATGCCAATTGTGAAGTCTACGGGGACACCCATCTTTACGATGTTGCGAACAATGGTTTTCTTGAAGCTGCAAAGATATTGATTGAATATGGAGCCGATGTGAATCAAGCTCGTGATACTGGAGATACTCCTTTTTCGATTGCTTTAGAAAAAGATCATATTGAGATTGCAAAGTTATTGATTGATTCTGGGGTTGATGTCAATGGTGCATTCCAAGAGGAGTCGTATCTTGCCTACGCGGCTCGCAATAATTTTTTTAAAGGGGTCAAGCTCTTGCTTGAATCTGGAGCCGATGTGAATCAAGCTGATGATGATGAAGAAGAAACTCCTCTTCTGATTGCTTTAGAAGAAGGTCATATGGAGATTGCAAAGTTATTGATTCAAAAGGGAGCGCAGCACGAAGATATTTCTATAGGAGAATTCAAGAAAAACCCTGAATTCTGGGCTTGGTATAAGGAGAATTATTGAAAAAGGAGTGGATCTTTTGCCTTGAAAAGTGGGAAGCCGCAATCGCCACACCCAACGGGGAAATCCGCCATCTTTTCATCGGAATGATTGAGAATTGGTTTGTTCCTCAAGGAAAGAGTCTGAATTATTGCCGTGATTTTATAAGAAAAACTCTTGGGTGGAGACATTGAATATTTCTCAGAGCATATCGAAAATTAAATCAGGAGACCCATGAGGTGACCTCTAACCGGGAAGGGGGAAAGGGACGCGATGATATCCGCATTGCACCACTTCATGGGAAGGGTAGGGGGTTTTTGCTGGATGAATACGCGCAAAAGAACCTCTCCCAGATCATCAAAAAAGACGATGCACGCGGCATGAAAGCATCCCAAATCATCTCCATCGGCATTTCCGTTTGTGGGAGAAGCGTTGGAACCGTTCATACGGTTTTAATAACTCCCCTCTAGTAACACCACTCTAGTAACAGACCAGCCCCGTCATGGAGAGGAAACTCACGGGGGCAATTTTTTGTGTCGTATAGTTGTTCGCCGCCGATTTTTTCGTCAGGACCGCGAGCTTTTGGGTGTGGTCATGTTCTTCCAAAGGAATGATCATGCGCCCGCCTACTTTGAGCTGTTTGATCAAATTTGAAGGTGGGTTTTTACAGGCAGCGGTGACGATGATCACATCAAAGGGCGCTTCCGATTGCCAGCCAATATATCCATCGCCAATTTTAGACGAAATATTGGCCAGTTTCATCACTTTAAACACTTCAGCCGCGTGGCGGGCAAGGGCCGGGATGATTTCAATGGTGCAAACTTTGTGACACAGTTTTGATAAAATACTCGTTTGATAACCCGATCCCGTGCCAATTTCCAAAACTTTCGATGTGGGGGAGAGCTTGGCCGCCTCAATCATCAACGCCACCACATAAGGGGACGTAATCGTTTGCTGGCCCTCAAGACTGAGCGTTTGAAGCGCATAGGCCTGCTGGTGCAAGAACGGTGGCACAAAAAAATGTCGCCTGGTTGCGCGCATGGCTTTTAAAATCCCCACGTCCGTGATGCCCTGTTCTTCCAAGGCCTTGACCATTTTTTCTCTTTTGAGTTCAAATTCATCATGCATTTTATATTTCTCCTTGTGTTTATGATTACCTACAAAATGACTTCTAACACAAACCGCATGTTTTATTCAAGTTGAAAATACATCTTTTTTTCAATCATTAGGAGAAAAAGATAAAAAAATAGGCCCTGAAAGTTTGGAATCAGGGCCTTTTGGAGTCTTGAGGCTGGTTGTTTTGTTATTTAGCAGATGTTTCTGCGGGTAGTTTTTCAAATTCTTTTGGATCAAAAGATATTTCAGTGGGTAACAATTTCATAGCTTTTTTATTTTCTGGATTTTCAATAATTTGGTATGTGTTGTTTTTATCTTTCACTTTAATAATCCTATTTTTCTTGATTTCTTGTGGATTATTCTCAGGTTTTTTAATACCTATTTTTTGATGTGGAATATTAGATATTTCATCTTTATCTATTTCTGTACTCCAATCTTTAGATTTATCAATACCTATTTTATTTACAGCATCTGTGCAAGTTAGATTGACATTTTTTGATTTATTCGAACTATAAGCCTTCGTGAAGCAATCTTCATAGTGTTTCAATCTTTGTATATTGTTTGCTTGATATAGCGTTATTCTACCATCTTTCCCCGGAATAATCGCCTCTGCCTGCTTGAGATCGTTCCGTGCCAGGTCTTTACATTTAGGTGACCCTAGCGCTTGTTGTTCAATCGCATTTTCACATGCTGCTTTTGCAGCGTCTAAAAACAATTCTTTTGCAGTTTTAGGTACGCTAAAATCAATCAATTTAGCTATTACATTTTTTCCTTCATCATAAAGGTTGTATGTGCAATTTTGTTTACATTCTTTATCTATGAGATTAATTCTATGTTTTTTTGATTCGCCATTCTTATCTACCTCAGTTGCATTCGTGCAATCTGGTCGTTTATCACCGCGTAATGTTTTGATGCCCAAAGTATTATAATTTGAGCTGTATCCAGCGATAAAAGATTTTTCATACAACTGCACTATATTTTCCAATAGCTTTTTATCATTAGCGTACTTCATTCGTAACTTCTGCGCTTCTTTTAAATACCCATTAGCTTGACTTTTGCATCGCTTAGATCCCGCAAAAGGATTCACAGACTGCAAGGTCCCTGAAATTATCTTTGCTTTAATCGCATCTGTAGCGTATTCTTTTAATTGATCAAAATACTCTGGAGAACCAATGGGATGATCATTATTCAGATCAATTGTCTTGAAAGAATCTCTAGAACTAACGCTAGAAACAGAATTTCTACCATGATCACCTATCTCATGGTTTCTTGATGAGTTGTTATCTTCTGTTGTCGTTCCTGAACCAGTAGAGGCACTCCTT
>CAIYWZ010000114.1 GCA_903930075.1 uncultured Alphaproteobacteria bacterium
AACCTTGCATAAAGATCTCGTATCGTTTTATTCTTCTCGTCCATCAGCTTAAAACCTCACATTGAACTATGAATTTACTCTATCGTAGTTTCCGTGGAGATTTCAATATATTTCTTTATGGTACCTGGGGAGTTACTAAAATTATGAGGGTATCTGATTTTTTATCGATACCCTCACTTTTTTACATGGTCATTTTTTATTTTTTTCCCCCGAAAGAAAAGTTTATTCTGTCTGTAAGTGATCCGGGATTCTCATTATCGCTGCTGTTTATTGAGTTTTCGTCATCTTCTGATGCCAATAGAGGATTATCATCGCTTATATCCATTGGTTGGTTTTCTTCATCTGTTGAACCTTCATCTGTCAAATCTTCATTCATTTGGTTTTGATATTCAGGGAGTAAGTTACCGTTATTGTCAAAAATTGAACGTGCGCCTGGGAGTATGGTTCGGATGCTGCTTATTCTTCTTTCTGCAGAAGTTGGTGTCCTACGGCCAAAGTCAACTTCTGAGTCAAAGTCAAAAGATACACCGCCCGGAGATCCAGGAGTCGCAAGTCGTATGATTAAAGCTGGAGAATGAGGTGTTTGTCCCATCATGACTTGATTTTCTCTTTGTGGAGTTGAGTAGATAAAATCCGATCCAAAAGCTCCTTTAGAAAGTATGAGCGCTGCGATAAGATAATATTTTTTAGTATTTTTCATTGGTTATTCCTTGTTTTTTTAAAATTATGTTCAAAAAAAGATTAACAATATCTTAATGCTTTGATATGTTTAAAAAAAACATAAAGCCGGCATGTAAAAACAGGAACTAAAGAACAAAAAATAATAATATGATTTCTCACGCACTATAATCTATAGACTATAAGCGGTGACAAAACACACAAAATTTATTTTTGAGTGCCACAGGTTCCAAATGTATATTTTTATTATTATTAATCTTCTTGAATTTTAGATAATGTATTTTTTGGAAAAATGCAAGTAAAAAATTGCATTTTTATAAGGTTACACACATCTTTTTTAAATTCTGATAGGCTTCGTTGATTATCTTGATTTTTTCTTCATATTTTTTATTGCCGCGGTTTAAATCTGGGTGATACTTCCTGACCAAAGCCCTGTATTGTTTTTGTAGAATTTCCTGTGTGAATGGGTAATCCAGACTGAAAATTTCCAGCAGTTTTCTTTCCTTTGCCGTTAAAATGTTTGTGGCAAAAGGCACAAAAGGTCTTGAAGGATTTTGAAAGAGCTCATCAATTTCGGGAACAAAAGAGCTATTTAAAGTATGTTCATGTTTTTTTCCAAAAGGCCAGGTGGGGCGCCTCCAATTGATATCAGAGGTCATTTGCGCGAGTATATCGTCCTCGTGCATATCTTTATAGTAATTCCAGGATGTGTTATATATTTGGATATGCTCGAGGCAGAAAAAAATATAAGAATAAAGATCTTTTGATGATTTTGGGGCAGGATAAAGTCCAGGATTTGGGCATCCTTCATAGTGGCACTCAGATGAGCTATAAGAGGAATGTGATTCTTTAAAATAAGAATCAAAATAAGATGCGCTCTTTTTTCTTGCCATCGGTTGCTTTCTTAAACTGTTAATAGGTTAGAAGGAATGATCCCCATGTAAGACCTCCGCCTAATCCAACAAATAATAGTCTATCTCCTCTTTTAATTCTACCACTTTGAACAGCTGTATCAAAGGCTAACGGAATAGATGCCGCAGAGGTGTTTCCGTGTATATTAATTGTCATAACAATTTTTTCTAAAGAAATTCCTAATTTTTGTGCAATTCCTTCAATAATTCTGCTATTTGCTTGGTGTGGGATAATAAAGTCGATGTCATCTAGAGAAAGTTTTTCCTGTTCAAGAATTTTTACAACGGCATCGGACATGAGTCTAATGCCATTTTTAAACACTTCTTTCCCATTCATATGAATATGTGTGTCGCAATAAAGCAGATCAGCAAGTTCTCCATTGGATTTAAGCCAGCTTGCGCCAGAATCACAAGGCTCTGGAGCATGTTCTAGAACTAAAGCACCTGCACCATCTCCAAACAGAACTGCTGTTGTACGGTCATTAAAATCGAGCAATGAGGAGTACTTTTCTGCGCCAATGACCAAGACTGTTTTGACTTGGCCACTTAAAATGAAATTTCGCGCTGTAGAAAGAGCATAAATGAATCCTGCGCATACGGCCTGTATATCAAAGGCAAAAGCATTGTTTGCGCTAATTTCTCGTTGTACATGTACGGCCGTCGATGGAAAAACTTGATCAGGGGTTGTTGTTCCAACAATAATCAAATCAATGTCAGATCCTTGTAACCCTGACCTTTCCAAAGCTTTTTTGGCCGCATGGGAAGCAAGTTCAAAAGTTTTTGTTGCTTTTTCTGCAAAATGCCGTTGCTCAATCCCAGATCGTTCTACAATCCATTCATGGCTGGTGTCCATCAGTTTTGAAAGATCATGGTTTGTGACAATTTTAGGAGGGAGATAGGAACCGGCGCCGCGAATACGAATTCCCATGAATTATCCTTTGAGCAGTTCTGGGGGGAGTTTTTTAAGTTTTTCTTCTAATTTTTCGATCAGCCCCAGGTTTATAATTTTTTTTGTGATGAGAATTGCGCTTGAAAATCCCTTTGCTGTTGAGCTTCCATGGCTTTTTACGGCAATCCCTTTAATGCCTAAAAAAACAGCTCCATTGTAATTGCTGGGGTCTGTTTTTAATTTAAAACTTTTTAATACGGGGTAGGCCAGGAAAGCTGCAATTCTGGTAAGGAACGATTCGTTGAAAGCTTGTTCAAGTTCGTAGGCAACGGCATGGGCTGCGCCTTCTAAGGCTTTTAGGGCAATATTGCCGCTAAATCCATCGGTGACTGTGACGTCTACATCTCCAGAGAGAATTTGATCTCCTTCTACAAACCCGATAAAATTTTCAAAAATGGGGTTGTTTTTGCAGATTTTGTGAGCATTTTGAATAATCATGTTTCCCTTAACTTCTTCCGATCCAATATTTAAAAGTGCAACTCTAGGATTTTGAATAGAAAGCGCTGTTTGTGCGAGCGTTTCTCCCATGAGGGCGAATTGGGCCAGATGAAATTCGTCATTTTCTGCATTTGCACCAAGATCGAGCATTGTGCTATACCCCCCGACTTTTGTTGGGAAAAAGGATGCAATTGCGGGTCTAAAAACGCCAGGTAAGCTGCCCATAAGAAAAGAGGATAGCCCCATAAAGGCCCCCGTATTCCCTCCTGAAATAACGCCTGCATTTTCTTTTGCTGCAACAGAGGAAATAGCAAGCCCCATACTCGATTTTCGGCCTCGACGCAGAGCAGCGGATGGTTTGGTGTCACCAGAGATCACATCAACTGTATGAATAATTTCAATTTTATGTGAGAGATTATAGGGGATATGAGGCTTGATAAGGGGCTCATCCCCAAAAATTTGGAAAAATGTGGAAGAATCAGATTTTAAGAAAGAACAAGCCCCTTCAACAACACTTACTGGGCCCAAATCTCCCCCCATTGCGTCCAAGGCTATCTTTAACATTAGAAAATCTAAAGAGCTGCTGAACTTGATTCAGGCTTGGAGAAAACTTGACGTCCTCTGTAATGACCACATGATGAACAAATGTGATGAGACAACTTCGGAGCCCCACAATTTGAACACTCAGTAGCATTCACGCCCTTAAGGGCATCATGGGATCTACGCATACCTTTACGAGATTGAGACGTTTTTTTCTTTGGAACGGCCATTTTAATTTATCCTTTTATTTTAATATTAAAAATCACTATTGAATTTACTTACACTTATTCTCTTTTTTTGTCAAGAATAAAGTGGTTAAATTTGCGATGAAAAAATAAGCTTTGATTTTTGAATACAATTTTTGGGCATTGTTTAATCATTTTTCTCAAACAGTTTACGCATTTGCTCAGCATTGAGATGCTCATTTCCGTTAAATGATAAAAAATAAGGGAGTTGCCATTTTTGTGTCTTCAAAGCCTGCGGCGAAGATGGATTTGTCCAAGGGGGATAAAGGCGAAATGCCCTTTTTTCTCCCTTAGAATCTCGAGAAAAGATATCTTTTACAGCCAATATTTTCGTATTAAAAATAAACTGACCAGAATGAATTCCATCTGATACATTTACGATAACAAAATCTATATTATCTGTCGTATCAAGAGGGGCAATTTCATCATGTGGCCGGGGTCGTTTCCATAATGTAACAAATTGTCCAATCTTAGTGGGGGTTGTTTTTGCGACACGAAAAACGATATTGTAATTATTAAGACCAAAACGATAGGCTCTATAATCGCTATTTTCAGTTTCAGGTATGGGAGGCGTTGTGATTTCCAGACCCGCTGCTGTGTATTTTTCTATCAAGAATTTCAGCTCATTTGGGAGTGTTTTTAAGTTCATGAAATAAATCTTTCATCAATGATCACTTTAACTGTCAGCAGTATAAATAGATTTAAATCATAAAAAATGAAAGAGAAATATGTCGTTGATCCCAAAGATGGGAGGATTCTTTGGGATCATTCTTAGAATATAAGAAACTCCTTTAATAAACCTAGGAGAAAAATTTTTTATTTTCACCTTTAATATTCTTGAAAAATAGATTTTATTAGATATAATAAAAATTGAAGGAGATTTATTAATGAAGTTATTGTCCTGCCGTCTTTATGCCCGCATCTTGTTTAAAAAAGCATTAAAAGATAAAGATGAAGAAAAAATACTCAGATTAATGCAGGAAATATGCGGGTTTTTAGCCTCTGAGCCATTGTTTTCAAAGTTTTTCAAATCGCCTATGATTTTATGCGAGGAAAAGCTCGAGTTTATTAAAACATCCAAGCTTATGTATAATTTTATGGATTTCTTGATTTCAAGGAATGAAGTTGACTTTCTACCTCAAATTTTAGAATTTTATGCCTCAAATTTTGATGAGCATATTGGCCGAGCAGAAATTAGAATTGCTTCTTGCGATGAAATCTCACAAGAAAAGCAGTCAGAAATCAAAAAGCATTTTTCCACAAAAGCCGATATTCATTTTAGCGTAGATCATTCTCTTTTAGAAGGAGTTCGTATCTATTGGAAGGGGAATGTTCTTCCACTTTCTTCCAAAGATTTTCTCAAAAATATCAAAGAAACCATCAGCGGCGTGTCTTTATAACTCTTTATTGGGAAGGTCCCATGCCCCCAGTTCCACCACCCATACTTGGTTTCATGAACATAGAGCCTAGTGCGGCACCCGCCATACTACCCATCGCTGCCCCTGGTGACATACCAGGCATCATTCCGGGCATCATCCCAGGCATCATACCAGGCATCATCCCTGGCATACCACCCATCCCAGGCATCATTCCGGGCATCATGGGCGGGGCAGGGGGTCTTGCTGCAAATTGTGTTGGTCCAGGCTGAGATGCATATTGCTGGATAGCTGATTTAGCATCGGGTGTGAGAAAACTGCTGAAAATTTGGTCTGGAGACGAGCAGTTTTTATTCGATTCAACACAGGCCATCATGGTTGCTCCTGTTTCTCCGCAAACATCCAAACAAACCCCTCGATTTGTACAATCGGAACATCCATCGTGTGTGCAATATCCTGAGCAGAAAAAAGTAATATATCGTTTGCAAAGGTCTGGATCTTGATTAAAGTCACGTTTGCACAAGAAAAGTTTATTCAAATCAGGCCCAATTTTGGTAGACATTTTTGAAGAATTGGGCGTCATCATTGTTGGTGGGGGAGATCCTTGGGCTATTGCCATAGCTGCAGGAGGCTCGCTCTGTGCT
Source organism: uncultured Alphaproteobacteria bacterium (assembly GCA_903930075.1). Classification (GTDB taxonomy): domain Bacteria; phylum Pseudomonadota; class Alphaproteobacteria; order CAIYWZ01; family CAIYWZ01; genus CAIYWZ01. Next base: position 5,782 of record CAIYWZ010000114.1, read on the forward strand.
ATAATTATTTCATTAGAATAAATAAGCATGCTCAAAATGAATGTTTTTAAAAGTTGATGAATATTAAACATGAAAATCTTTGCTCCAAAATACGTTTACTTTAATATTTTTGAACAAAAAAACTTAACAAGTGGTTAATAGGATTCTAAAATTCTGTTTAATTTTTCTTTTTGTGCGGGCGCAATGGTTTTTTGTGCTTCTGCGGAAGGTTCTTTTTCTTTGATATCTATTGTGGATAAGACTTGCGCCGTTGCAGATTTATTCTCTTTACTGGGCCATGCTTCAGGCGTTTCCGTTAAGGGTTGATCCGTATTTTTAATTTTATGATCTATCCATTCTTCCAATTCTTTTTGTGTGCTATTAACCAAATCCTGGGGTAAGAAAATTTGTACAAGAGTCACGCTTGTTTTGATCACAGGGAGTGTTTTTGATTTTTCCAAAAAACCAGATTGATTGACGATTGTTTCAGGCGATACCCCTGCATACATCATATAGGAAATACCAAACAATACGCCGGCACGAAGTACACCAAATGCAAGCCCCAAAAGACGATCCAAAATACCAATCACGCTGGATTTGATTAGCTTAGAAAAAACTCTAGATAATTTTGCCAGAATTGCAAAGGAAAAAAAGAAGATAATAAAAATTGTAATTGGATCGGCAAAAAATGAATTGGTTAGGTATTGCTTCACATAAGGGATCAAAACAGGCCGCAGGTGCAGTGATAAAAGTATAGCCCCAATCCAGCTGATGATGCCCAATATTTCTCTTGAGAACCCGCGAATGAGGCCTAAAATCATAGAAAAAAAGGTTAAAAGAAGAATAATTATGTCGAAATCAGTTAACCCAAAGGTGTTTGGAAAATTCATTTTTGTTTACCTCTTATCATAAAAACCCGAAGCTCTTCTTAAACGATCGTTAATTGCAATTCCAATACCCACATGAGGTATGGGAGCAACGCCAATTGTTTGAAAATCACCCACGATATCATCTAAATCTTTAATCATTATATACACATTTGCAGCCGCTTCAACAAGATCTCCACGTAGGCTCAAATTTAAGTCGCATTTAACGTCTCCAAAGCCCAAATATAACTCGCCATCAACAGGGGCCGTATCCAATCTTAGATTGCGTTTGGGGGCGTAATGACGCAGCATCATGCCAGGGGCTCTGACCTGTGTATCATCTTGAGAAATATAATACTCAACATTGACTCCAAGAACATTTTGAATATTTTCCGCAGTGATAAACCCAGACCTTAAAATCAGGGGGGTATTTTGGGAAAGATCAAGAATTGTCGATTCCAGGCCCACATAAGGCGTTTGCCCTTCTAGAATGTTAAAATCTTGAAATTCATGAAAAGCATTCCATACATCCTGGGATCTTAAAAGCGTAATTTCACCAGATTTATTTGCAGAAGGGGCGGCGATGGGTTTATCAAACATTTTTAACAGATTAAGGGCTACATCGTGCGCAGGGATGCGTAAGGCGATTGTATCCAGGCCTCCACAGACATTTTTAGCAATGAGAGAATTTTTTTGTAAAGGCAAAACAACCGTTAAAGGACCTGGCCAAAAAAATTCCATAACTTTGAGCGCTCGGTCGTCCACATGGGCGATGTTTTTTGCAGCTCCGATATCGTGGATATGGCAAATTAAAGGATTGAAAGAGGGGCGCCCTTTCATCTCAAAAATGCGGGCTATGGCTTTTTTGTTGGTTGCATCGGCGCCAAGGCCATAAACCGTTTCGGTTGGGAAAGCAACAATTTCTCCTTTTTCAAGAGCCGTGCAGGCCAGGGAAAGATTGCTGCCTATATTGGAACTCAAATGAATTCAACCTTTTCGATCTCGTAAGATTTTGCTCCTCCTGGGCTGACAACCTCAACGACATCACCGATTTTTTTACCAATGATCGCCCTTGATAAAGGCGAAGTAATGGAAATTTTCCGGCTTTTGACATCGGCTTCATCAACGCCTACGATCTGATAAATGAATTCCTCATCTAAATCCAGGTCAACGAGTGTAATTGTTGCCCCAAATTTGATTGTATCTCCAGATAGTTTTGAAACATCAATCACATCGGCCCTTGATATTTTGCTCTCCAGATCCAAAATGCGCCCTTCAATGAACCCTTGTTTTTCTCTTGCTGCATGATATTCGGCATTTTCCGATAGATCTCCGTGTTCACGGGCTTCAGAAATGGCTCTAATGACACTTGGTCTTTCGATTGTTTTTAAATGCTTGAGTTCTTTTTCTAAATGAAATAACCCTTGCGCTGTCATGGGCAGCTTTTCCATAATAACTTTCCTATTTTTGTTAATTTAATATTGATTCTAATGGGTATCCTAATGCTTTAGAGATAAGCCCAGCATAACGATTGCCATATTGTTCTACCCGAGAATGATAAGCTTTGACGGCTTTGGTCCAAGATCCGAGTTCCTTTTTAAGAGTTTGTAAAAACTGTGCTGCAAAAAAGAGGTTATTTTTGGGATCCAAACCGTCTTCAATGCTATTGAAGGAATGTTTATGCACAGGCCAGTAAATTTGCATCAGTCCTAGATTTAAACTATGATTTCCTTTTTTCTTTGATTCTAACGCAAAATCAACGGCTTTTTCTTTGCTTGTAAAAAAATGTGATTTTCCGTCCAAATGAATCGCCCAGGGGTTAAATCCGCTTTCTACCTTCATAATTGCGCACAGAATATCTTTGGGAACACTAAACTTTTCCGAAGCTTTAGAAACATTTGCTCCGGGGACATCTTTAGCACAATTCCCATAGGCACAGCTACTAAGAAAAAAAAGAATTAAAATTACTTTTTTCATTGGTTACCTTTATCAAAAATTATAGATATAAGTATTACATAAAATGATTTTAAAATCAAGTTTATAACAGAATTTTATCTGAAACCTGTTCTACGGCGACGACTTCTGGAATATAGTATTTGAGCATGTTTTCAATCCCCATTTTCAATGTCACAGTTGAACTCGGGCATCCCGAACAGGAGCCTTGAAGTTCAAGATATACAATACCTTCTTGAAATCCTCTAAAAATAATATCCCCGCCATCTTGAGCCACCGAAGGTCTGATTTTTTCTTCTAAAATGGCTTCAATTTGGAGAGAAAGAGGGTCTGTTAGCGGAATGGGGGTCGCTTCTGGCGCAAAAGAAAAACCGTTTAATACGGGCAAACCACTCCCAAGAAAGGTCATGATTGTTGTAATCACGCCAAGCTTTAGGTCATTCCAATCAATTCCTTCATGTTTAGTGATGGTGACAAAATTATTTCCCAAAAATACATTGGAAACACCCGCAATAGAAAACAAATTCGCCGCCAGCGGTGAAAGAGAAGCTTGCTGAACGTTTGCGCAATTTATATTTTTGCCTTTGGGCAGGAGTTCTGCTTCCAAAAGAAATTTCATGGCCAAGGGATTCGGGGTTGGCTCCGTTTGTATATACGTCATTTTTACTTATTCCTATAGTTTATTCAAGAATGAGTTTAGATCTAAACAAAAACCATCGATCTTGTCAATATTCATTTTGAATTTCTTGAGTGAATAAATGTCCATATTTTTGTTGATAGTTGTTCAAGTTTTCATTGGCCCCAGCATAATCTACGAAATTTTTGATAAAATAGTCTCCATTTCTTGGAGGCAGTGATTTTTGTGCATCGTCCCTTGCTTTTTCGAGTTTTTGTAAAGTTGAGGTGTAGTGCTCCTGTGCCACGAATACGGCTTCTTCTGAAAATAATTCAGCATCTTTTGAACCGTTGAGTAAAAATTCAGCATCAAATATTTCTTTTGTGAATGCTCTAATTGGATCTTCGATGGCTTTACGATAAACTTGACCTATTTCTTCTATCTTTTGATTATATTGTTCAAGACTTATATATTCGCGCCCATTTTCGAGCGTCTTAAAACTCCGATATCTTTGATCTTCTGGAGTTTCTACTTGGGTTTTATTAATGGAGATGTTTTTTTGAACAGCTTTCCACCAAACTTCTTCAGCCATAATGACATTAATAATTCCTTCATAATGAATATGTTCTAGAAATTTTTTTAAAGCCTCATCAAATGTCTTATGGTTGCCAAAATGCGCATAGCCTATATTCGTTGTAGGTAATCCAAGTGCTAAATGGTTGTTAAACATGAGAGCAAGATAAAGATACTCCTCAACAATTTCGTTTCTTCCTCGATCCAAGATCATTTCTAGAACATTTTTTTTGAATTTTTGGATAATAGCCCCCAGCATTTCAGGAATTGTTTTTGCTTGCATAATTTTAATCATGATTTCAGCATTATCCAATCCACTGAGTGCTCGATCTGAACAGTTTTGACCATTATCGATAATATCTTTTTGAATAATCAGTTTTCTTTTTTCTTCATCGATATCTTTTAAAAAACCTACAATATTTTTGACTCTATTGCGAATGAAATTCTTTCCTTCAGGAGTTTTTGATTGTTTGCATTCCATAAGTTTGTTCAACCAATCAGAAATCAATAGGGAAGGAGCTTGGGTGACCTCTCCTTCCTCTTGAGGAATATTTGAGATGCCAAGATTTTTTGTCAGATCTATTAGATCAGCCTCTATGCTTACCCATTCTTCATAGCCTACTTCTGTGCTATCAAAAATTAAGTCATCTACATATTTTGTTGTTAAAAATTTTACAATATTCAAATATTTTCTATTTTCTAAAATCTCTTCTGGGTTGATCGCTTCCATCTTGGAAATAAAATCAGCAATGTTTTTCCAAAATGCCTGATCCATCGCTTTATGTTCCTCATAAGTAGTCGCTTCAACTTTGTGGTTTATTCTCATATTGGTTAAAATTGTTTGATAACCAGATATTTCTGTTAAGAGCTGCCCCAATAGATCATGAGGAAATAACAGATCAAATGGTTGTTTAAGACGATAAAATTCATTTTGTCTTTCAAAGATTGTTTTGAATTGTTGTTCAATTTTGTACCTCGAAACCGATGGACCCATGGACATTTCCAGAATTCTCTCAATATACTCTGCGTCTGATTCTCTGAGTCTTTCGATTGCCTCTTTTCTTAAAAGAATTGTGGGAAATCTTGTCGTGATCATTTCTTTAGTATAAGGGGTGCCATCTGGTGTAGGTGGCATATGTTGAATGAGTCTTGCAATACGATATCCATCACGTTTAATAATTTTATCCCGTGCTTTGATCCGATCGTCTGGCTGAGGGAATTTTGCTTTGATCGTTTTTCTTGAGAATTCGCTATTTTCCAGTAACCATTCTATATTTTTTTGATCCTTGGTTTCTGTTGCTAAAAGACGGCTGATATTCTCATACCAATCTGTTTCATGTTTAAATTTTCTTAGATTTATGGGACTCAAGTATTTAAAATAATCCTTATTGCTATCGGCAACATAACCGTCCAGCATTGCGAGTTTACCTTCTGGGCTGGATGCAAGCTGAAGAAGCCTAGAAGCATCAGAATAGGCATCAATATATTGATCTACTATATTCTGAATGTACCAAGAAGGGCCATATATGGCACTTAAGAAATCAAGATACATGCGATCGTAGCACGAACGTCGTTTTTGTCCAACTGCTTCATTGGCAAAGTATCTCAAAGCTTGTTCTTGATTAATATCATCATCTATCAGATGTTCTAAAAATGTATCTCTATTCCTCCATGTTGATAGAGCTTCGTAATTTGAGCGAAATTCATCTTCTTCATCTTCTTCATCTTGCACTTGTGAAGATTGTGCTGGAAAGTGGGAGCTTGATTCCAATAAGTCTATCAACTGATGTGATACTACTTGACGTGACGTTGCCCAAACTGGCTTAGAAAAGATTGTAGTGGAGGCTAAAATGAAAATAAATGTACAGGCTTTCTTCATAATTGGTTCCTCCTCATATTTTTTCCTAATAAATATAGAAAACCATAAGATTATTAAAGAAAAGTTAAAATAAAGAGAATTTTTATTGATTCCCTGATAATTTTATAAAAAGTTTAGTAAAAATTTATTTCAAAACGCCTGCTTTATCTTTAGTAAAAAAATATGTATACTCGAATGAAAAATGTATGAAGGAGTAAAACATCATGACAGCAATACGCATCGGGATTAACGGATTTGGCAGGATTGGAAGGCTTGTACTTCGTGCCCTGTTGGAGGCAAAGCGTGAGCATGAGCTTCAAATTGTGGCGGTCAATGATTTGTCTCCTGCCAGTATGCATGCGCATTTGCTGAAATATGATTCGGTGCATGGGATATTAAACCGTGAGATTTCATTTTCTGATACGCATATTGATGTGGGCTATGGCCCGATTCAAATTCTTAAAAACCCCAAACCACAGGAACTCCCCTGGAAAGACTTAGGGGTGGACTTGGTCTTGGAATGTACGGGCAGGTTTGCTACAAAAGACGGCGGAGATCTCCATTTGGAAGCAGGGGCGCCCAAAGTTTTGATTTCAGCCCCAGCCGATGATGTCGATTTAACAGTTGTGTACGGCGTTAATCATGACAAGATTCAGCCTTCTTATACGATCATCTCCAATGCCTCTTGCACAACAAATTGCCTTGCGCCCGTGGTCTTTGTATTAAATGATGCTGTGGGGATTGAAAAAGGATATATGACAACAATTCACTCATATACAGGGGATCAAAGCCTTGTGGACATGACCCATAGTGATCCACGCCGGGCAAGGGCAGGGGCCTTATCCATGATTCCCACATCAACGGGAGCGGCCAAAGCCGTGGGGCTTGTGATGCCTGAGCTTAAAGGAAAATTAGATGGAACAGCTATTCGTGTGCCCACACCCAACGTTTCCATGATTGATTTTAGTTTTATTTCTCAAAAACATACAACGGTTGAAGAGGTGAATGCGGCCATTATAAAAGCGGCCTCTTCTGACAGATTAAAAGGTATCTTAACCACCAACAGCGCGCCTTTGGTCTCCCAAGATTTTAATCATAACCCAGCCAGCTCTATTTTTGATTTGACACAAACGCAGGTGATTGAAGGGAATTTGGTGCGTGTCTTGTCCTGGTATGATAATGAATGGGGATTCTCCAATCGCATGCTCGATACGGCTGTTGCTTTTGTGAAAGGATAATGGATGATAGATCCGCTTTCGATCCAGCTCTCTCTTCCCATTGTCTCAAAGTTTATGGACCTTGAACATCAAGTCTCTCTTTTAAAGGCTCATCAAAAAGTCTTTGATCAAGAGGAAGAAATCTTGAATATTTTAATGGAAGAAGATGCGATCAACACACATCAACGTTTGGAGTTGGAAAATTTAAAAACGATGTTGAAGGAAAAAATATTTTCCCCAAGATATCAGTTTTTGGCCGACCATAAAAAAGCATTGGATTTGATTTTTTCCGCCCCGAAACCAGAGTGGACTATTTTTCGTTTAAAAAAAATATATCAGTTGATCAAAAATCCAAAAAACTTAGAGGAATCCACAAAGGTTTGGCGAAATACAAGGGAAATTAAAGCGGATTTTTCAGCCACATATGGCTTCATGCATGTGGATTTTGAATATGCCCCTGTGGAAGAAATTCAGCCGCTCATGGAGGAGTTTTGTTCATGGATGGGCAAGTCTGTAAGCAATTTTCACCCTCTTTTAAAAATTGGCGTGGCCCTTCCGCTTTTTGGCATCATTGCTCCTTTTAACTCCTATAATGCGCGTATGCTGCGGTTTATCGCCCTTGATCTTTTAGGGTTTTATGGATATGAGATTTTACAAAAAGCAACCCTTTTGCGCGAGATGACCACCAAAAATGCCTCGGATCAATTGGCGCAGACACTGAAAAATTTGAGCGCAGGGGAGATGAATTTTGTCCCCTGGCTCGAAAGTTGGGCTCATATATTGCAAACAAGCGCGGTAGAAAACCTTCAAACGTCGTCTTCATTTTCTTATTTTCGCCTAGAATCTCCCATATCTTCAAAAATTCAAGATGCGTTTAAAGACCATCCAAAACTGACGATTTCGCAAATTTCTGCCCTGACCAACGTCAATCGCAATACCTTGAAAAATTATTTGAGGAATCATGTAAAAGCAGGACTTTTGGTGCAAAAGGGAGAGAAAAAAGCCAGTTGGTATGAACTTAAAGGATAAAAAAATGACACATAGAATAGAAGCAGATTCCTTTGGGGATATCGAAGTTCCAGGAGACAAATATTGGGGTGCTCAAACGCAAAGATCGTTAGAAAATTTTAAAATTGGCCCGAAAATGCCCCTTGATGTGATCCATGCCTTTGGCATTCAAAAAGCCGCCGCCGCCAAGGCAAATTTAGCTCTAGGTCTCCTTAAAGAAGATGTGGCCCATGCCATTATAGAAGCAGCGGGCGAAGTCTCAAAGGGCAAATTTGACGATCATTTCCCCCTTGTGGTTTATCAAACCGGCTCTGGAACGCAGACAAATATGAACGCAAACGAAGTGATTGCAAACCGTGCCAATGAAATTTTAGGATTTCCCCTTGGGTCAAAAACACCTGTCCATCCCAATGACCAGGTCAATAAAGGCCAATCTTCCAACGATTCTTTCCCAACAGTGATGCATATTGCAACAGTTTTGGCCGTAAAAGAAAAACTCCTTCTGGCGTTAGAGCGTCTCCTAGAAGCCTTTTCATCCAAAGCCGTTGACTATGCACTTTTGGTCAAAGTGGGACGCACGCATTTGCAAGATGCAACGCCCATTACCCTGGGCCAAGAATTTTCAGGATACGCAAGCCAACTTTCTTTAGGTGCCAGTAGAATTGAAAAGGCTCTTGAGGATGTGTATGCGCTGGCTCAAGGGGGAACAGCCGTTGGAACGGGCCTGAATACCCATAGAATGTTCCCGCAGCTTTTTATCAAAGAACTCGAACTTTTAACCCATCTTCCCTTTAAAGAGGCGGAAAATAAATTTGAAGCCCTGGCCTGCCATGATGCATTGGTTAATTTTTCAGGGTCTTTAAATACGCTTGCCGCATCTCTGATGAAAATTGCAAACGACATTCGCCTCCTTGGATCGGGCCCCAGATGCGGGTTGGGGGAACTCATGCTCCCCGAAAATGAGCCAGGCTCCTCGATTATGCCAGGAAAAGTCAATCCAACGCAAGCCGAAGCCATGACCATGGTTGCCGCAAAAGTCATGGGAAACCATGTCACCGTCACCATTGCAGGGGCATCGGGTCATTTGGAACTCAATGTCTTTAAACCTGTCATTATCGCCAATGTCCTTGAATCTATCCATCTTTTAACCCAAAGCATGGAAAGTTTTTCCAAAAATTGTATTGAAGGTCTTGAAGTCAATCATGCCAGCATCAAAGAAAGCCTCAATAATTCCTTGATGCTGGTTACCGCCTTAAATCCACATATCGGCTATGACAAAGCCGCAAAAATCGCCAAAAAAGCCCACCACGAGAATTTAAGCCTCAAACAAGCGGCGATGGATCTTGAATTCTTAACATCCGATGAATTTGACAGGTTTATAGATCCATCAAAAATGATTCGTTCGGAAGGGTAACCTCTTCAAGTTTAACGCAATCCAATGTATTCAACCACCTTTAAATAATCATTGATTTTATCTAAAGTGAGTGATCGATTGCGAATAAATTCCCCCAAAAACTCAGAGAAATAAACCCTAAGGCCTGGATCAAGAAGCAAAAGATTGAGGTCTTTAATCAGCTCATCTTGGGTATCTTCTTTAAAAATTTCATAAATAGGTTGTTCTCCCTTAATGATTTGCCAGTTTTGATTTGTCAGATGATTCAAAAAGCTTTTGAAAGTTTCATTTTCTCTTAATAAATCTAAAAACTCTGTGTCAACACCTTGGAATTTTTCAGGAGAAAGCGTTAGATCCTGAAAATCTACAAAACGACTTAAAAGAGTTTTAAGCTGCGGAAGTCTTGCATCTATAAGATATCGATCTGTTTCATCAAATTGACGGCTTTGATTGTTTGCTTCCTCCCAAAATATTCCTTCTAAGGAGAACAAAACCCCCTCTAAAGCTCCCGTTCCACAATGCCTAATCGCTTCATTACTTCCCAAAGCATTGATAAATGCTCTTGCAAAAGAGGCGTATTCTTTATGATCTTTATTTTTAGAAACCGTGTAAAAAGCCATTTCAATGATACGTCCCAGAGTCATGGCTTTTCCATCGTGATCCTGAACCACAATTTCGTTTGCTCCTGCGACCTTAGACCATAAATTCCCCCATTGTCCTGAGGCTTGTGCCGGATTTCTCATATCTTGTGTGATGAGACGTAAATTCTCCTGCGCCGCACAAATAATATCATAAGGCAGTGTTTCTCCAATGGTTGGAGGCGGTAATTCCTCTTTTGATTCGGCAGCACCAATTACTTCTTCTTGCGATTGTCTATGGTCTGACATCACGTTTTCTAGAAATAATTTGACATCTTCCAACACAGTTTCAGGATCTTTTTTAGGTGCACTTGTGTCTTCTTCATCCAAGAGCTTCCGCAACACAAGATTTGCTTTTTTTACATTTTCCCCAGCATGAACATTCCCATAATTCACCTGCCAATTCAGTTGAAGATACGCGTTCTCAAAATCTACATTTTCAGAAAGTAATTTTGTAAATGCCAGCTCTCTTTCGTTGAATGCAAGGGTTTTAAGATGCCCAATTTTTTCATAGCGTGTGTGGAAATCCGCGGTCATAAAATCTGATGTTAAAACACTCTCTTTTAAAAGAGTGTACAGCTCTAATAGAATATTGCTAAAAGTTTCCGTTTTAGGAAGTGATCTAAATGCATTAAAGAGATTTTGTCTTGTGTTTTGGTCCGTAGATGTTGATTTGATTTTCTCCAAGCCAAAATTTGCCAATTCGAGCTTTTTTCCTTCATTTGTTGCACTGAATAAATAATTTAAAATAGGCGCAAAATTTTCTGTAGATAACCCAGTTCCAAGAAGACCATCAATAATTTCATTCTGAACATCTTCAGGGAATGATCCAAAATAGTAAAAAAGCGGTTGTTTGACGGTCCAATCGAGATCCGTTGATTGAAGAATCTCGAAAAATTTTGTCAATAAAATCGGTTTTCTTTCTTCTTTTGCTCCACTCATGAAATAGCTTAAGATCGAAGCTAATTCAGTTTGAGAGATTCCGCTTTCAAGAACTTGATCAATAATTTTTTCTTTAATATCATTTGGGAAAGAGCTGAAACAGTTGAAAAGAGATTGTTTTTCTGCCCATTCTATGCTTTCTTTATGAAAAATATTCATAAATTCATTCAGCACAGATTCTTTTTTTTCTAGGCTGCTAATGTTAAACAG
>CAIYWZ010000115.1 GCA_903930075.1 uncultured Alphaproteobacteria bacterium
ATACTTTTCGCATCAAATCCCTCTTGAAATAACAGATCAATCGCTTCATCCATTTTTGTTACTGGTTTTTTAGTCATTTTTCTTATTCCTTTTGTTATATTTTTTTATTTCTTTTTAATATAACTTAGGGAAAATTTACACAGTTATTTGGACAGACTCGGCAAGAATATAGATGCAATTACAACTTCATGACACAGCAACCTTATTATAAAGGCTATTCCATGCGATCATTTGGATGTCAGCCTGCTGGGAAAGGGGCCTCATTTGAGGAGATTAAAACGATAGCAGAGCAAGGGTTTGTTGTGCAGTATGCATTTGACCCTTGGGATATTACATATGATTAGTTGAGAAAACAATCCAATATGGACGATGCGTCTTGTATGCATTGCGGATGCCTTGGATCGCATAAATTTTGATAACGATCTTCTTTGATTTTATTCAAAATGTTTAGAGCTTGTGGAATGTGTCCCCAGCGTATTAATCTGTCACTTGCCTGGAGGGCTTCAAGGGAATTTGTTTGGGGGTCATCTGCAACAAAGATCCATGCATCCATTGCAAAAGACAATAACCGATGATCTCCTATGAGCAGGGCCAGCTGTTCTAAATGCCTGGCACCATAATACTTGCTATCTAAAGTTGCCGTTGGGTGTTTATAAATGCTGATCCACTCTTGGGCAAGGGACATTGCTAAGTTTTTTTGTAACGGGGTTAAAGGGAGTGTCAAAGATGGGGGGATGGAGGTTTCTTTTGCATTTGTATAAAGCTCTTCATAGGGAGGGAAAGCTTGGATAAGGTTTTGTTTTTTTTCCTTCATCCTTGTAAAGTGAGCATTCAGGTCAGGGTATATCATGTCTGAGCCAAACAGTATTTTACCTGAAAAAATAAAAAGGAAAGTTGTAATTTTAAAAATATTCATTTTATCACTCTTGTTTATTGAATTGATTAGAAGGACATATAAAGAAAATTGAATGCAGATGCAAGAGAAATATTTATTTTAAATAGTATGCCGTTAGTGTATTATTGAATCATATCAATATGAGGCAAGAAAAAAATTATGGCGTATTATAACGGGAAAAAATCAGATCATTTTGATGGAGAAAAGTTTTTCATCAAAGGGAAGCCTTTAACGACAACTTTTTTTGACTTTTTAAAATGGCGCATGAATTCGGCGGCCAAACCTTGGCCAAAGTCGGTTCAAAATCAGTTTGACGATGTTCCTCCCGGGCAGGTTCATCAAAACGAGCTGCGGGTTTCTTTTGTGGGGCATGCAACTTTTTTAATTCAAATTGGAGGGTTTAATATTTTAACGGATCCAGTTTGGTCAGATCGGGCAAGCCCCTTGTCCTGGATTGGTCCCAAAAGAGTTCACGCCCCGGGGATACGTTTTGAAAATTTGCCTAAAATTAATCTGATTCTGGTCAGTCATAATCATTATGATCATCTCGATTTGAAGACGATTTCAAGAATTTACAATAGAGATCGCCCCAAAATTATCGCGCCCCTTGGAAACGATAGAATTATTCAAAATTTTGACCGAAACATTAAGGTCAGTACCTACGACTGGGGGGAGGGGGTCACGATCAATGACGCGATGCAAATTTATCTGGAGCCTGTTCAGCATTGGTCTGCAAGGGGTATTTTCGACCGGAATCAGGCTTTGTGGGGGGCATTTGTGATGAAAACTCACATTGGAAATATTGTCTTTTTAGGGGATTGTGGTTATGGAGATGGTTCTTTTTTCAAACAAATGAAAGAAAAATATGCCTCGTTTCGTTTGGCCCTGATCCCCATTGGTGCCTTTAAACCCGAAGCTTTGATGCAATATGCCCACATGGGGCCCAAAGAAGCCATTAATGCTTTCAAGGACTTGGGGGCGTTTTATGGCGTTCCCATGCACCATTCCACCTTTCCCTTAGCCGATGACTGGTATAGTGAAGCCCTTGATTTATTTCATGAGGAATGTTTCAAAAGAAACTTAAATACAGCGTCGTTTAAATCTTTAAAAATTGGAGAGCATTGGTATGTTCCCCACAAAATGTCTTATGATGAAAATCAGGAGGTGATTAGTAAGGAAAATATGAAAATCATTCTTCTAAAATTACAAGGAGATCAGCTGAGTTTGCATCAAGTATCCACATGGCTCAATGCCATCTATCATTCTTGTCAAATAAAGGTTGTTCATCCTCAAAGTGATGGTGATCTGATCGATTTGCTCCTGACAACACTTGAAAATCAAGATATTATGTCTATGACAAAACTCCATATAGAAGCGTTTTTAGAGTATATGGCAACGCCCCCGGGATCCTCTCACGAAGGATATCAAAAGTGGAAAGATTATTTAGAACGTAAAAGCTATGAGGAAATAGGCTTTCAGGACTGACCTATTTCCTTATAATGCATTTATTTTTTATCCGCATCTGCCCGTTGTTTTTCATTCAGCTCAATGATTGCCTGATAATTCCCAGCGGCTTTAGGGTTTTTTTTCACCCAATAAAGCAACGATTTCTTTAAGATCGTCCACTTGCCATTTTAAATGTTCAGGCTTAAGTATTGATCTTTCCCATTTTCCAACAGAGCGTTCATGTTCTCTTTTTGCGTGAACGTAAACATTATAATCGACAATTGTTTCTGGTTGTTTTAAAAAAGACCTCACAATTTCTAGCCCTGAGTGCGCGTTATCGTCGTTGCTGGCAGTGGCTGAAATGGCAAGACGCAGTGGTGTTTGCCCTTCAGAATTAACACTATTTACATCGGCTCCTGCTGCCAGATAATCAGCCACTTCTTTGTGATTGAGTTGCTCTGAAGCTCTGTGCAGCATAAATGATTGGTTAATAACATCTTTACTGGGAATGGCGTAACCCAAATCAATATTGCAGATTAAAAAGCTTAAAAAGATAACGAATTGAACTAATTTTTTCATATTTTTTCTCCTAATTTAGATTTTCATTAATGCAAAAAATATTTAAACAATCGTTAATATAAATCAAAAAAGTTTTAAAGCGTCTTCAAAGCTTAAATCTTGTCTTTCCCCTGTTTTGCGTATTTTAATTTCCACTCTTCCTGTGGCAGCGCCTTTGGGGCCGATAATGACTTGGAAGGGCAGGCCGATCAGGTCCATATCTGCAAATTTCACGCCTGCGCGTTCATCCCGGTCGTCATAGAGAATCTCGATTCCTTTTGCAAGGGCACTTACATAAAACTTTTCACAAAGTGCACTTGTCGTCTCATCGCTGGGTTTAAGATTCACCAGGCCCACTTTAAATGGGGCAACTGCTTCTGGCCAAATGATTCCATTGTCATCGTGGGAAGCTTCTATAATGGCGGCAACAAGTCTTGAAACACCAATTCCATAGGATCCCATGTGGACAGTCACAGGCTCTCCATCTGACCCCATAACGGTTGCACCAAAGGGATCGGAATATTTTGTTCCAAAGTAGAAAATATGTCCAACTTCAATTCCTTTTGCAACTTTCAATTTATCCGCTGGAACAGGGCAGATGGAAGGATCATGCTTTTCTTCCGCGGCGGCATATAAAGATTGAAGTTTATCGATATCCAAGTCTTGGCCATTTAGATTTTCAATTTCGCTGTCATAATAAAGCGTGCTTTCACCCGTTTGGGCCAAAATTTGAAATTCATGACTCATATCGCCGCCAATGGCTCCAGAATCAGCTTTAACAGGGATCGCGGTCAGCCCCATACGTTTAAATGTGCGTAAATAGGCCTCATAGTGGGCTTTATATGACTTCTTTGCCCCTTCCATGTCCAAATCAAAGGAATATCCATCCTTCATCAAAAATTCACGTCCGCGCATCACGCCAAAACGGGGCCTGATTTCATCTCTGAATTTCCATTGGATTTGGTAAAGCGTTAAGGGAATATGTTTATAACTTTTAATAAAGGTTCTAAAAATATCCGTAATAAGCTCTTCGTTCGTGGGTCCATAGAGCATTTCCCGGTCATGCCGGTCGGTAAACCTGAGCATTTCCTTCCCATAATCTTCATACCGGCCACTTTCTCTCCAAAGATCTGAGGATTGGATCGTGGGCATTAGAACTTCTATATGTCCAACTTTATTCTGTTCTTCCCGAATAATGTCTGAAATTTTATTCAAAACTTTCAGGCCCATGGGCAACCAAGAATAAATGCCAGAGCTCGATTGGGTAATAAACCCTCCCCGAAGCATCAATTTGTGGGAAACAATTTGAGCTTCCTGAGGATCATCGCGAAGGGTAGGAAAAAAGTACTGCGTTAATTTCATTTTATTTTTCTTTCGGTTAATCTACTATATAATTTTCTTATCGCATATTAAAAGTTCCCTGTCAGCAATTTTTTGTACCTGTACTTTAATATGCGTCGTCAGTTAGTCGTCATCTCCGGTCAGATCAATAACTTTTCTTTCTTCTATTTTCCTTTTCTTTTCTGGACGTTGAGCCGATGATGAACTGCTGGATATTGCCTGGGGAATAGTTACAGTCATGGTGTTATGTTGTGTGCTGACACCCGAGCTTCCAGAATTTGATGTTTTCTGATTTTGTTTTATGGTAATCGATTGTTCTTGACTTGATTCTCCCGTACTTATACGTACTATTGTTTCAGTGGTTGTTGTTCCTTTATCACTCTTTTTGGAGTCTACCTGAACAACTGTCGAGCTCACACTTATTGGGTTGTTAAAAACGAATGTCGAAATTTTCTCGTGTGTTTTTGGACTTAAGATTTTTGGGTCATTGTTTGATAATAATCTCATCAAGTCGACAAATGATCCTAGCTTAGATAAACGCTTGACCTCTGAGGCCATATCAGCAGCTGTCTTATTTAAGGTATTTTTGATCGTTAAATCTGATCCGTTTTCAACCAAAAACTTGATTGTCTTTTGAGCATTCTCTTCCCAGTTTGGATTTTTGTCCGAGGGAGGCATCATCGCACACATCAAAGGCGGTGTGCCCACCCTCAAAATCTTGAGAATTGATATTATTTGGAGTTTTTTCTATGATTATTTTTAATAAATCAAGATTATGCGTCATTGCAGCAAAATGAAAGGGACCGCGTCCTATTGAATTTAAATAATTAAGGTTTGCTTCCTTTTCTATAAAAAGTTTTGCAGTGTTTGTATGCCTGTAATAAATAGACCACAGTAAGGGAGAAGATTTTTAACGCCAGTTCGGGATTAAAAACCATATAGGGATTGAGTTTGAGGAGAAATGATCTTGCAATAAGATGTGAATTGGAGTACTAAATTATTTTTTTGCACAAATAAGGAGTAC
>CAIYWZ010000116.1 GCA_903930075.1 uncultured Alphaproteobacteria bacterium
CACCTTTATTGCTTAAACAATTGATGATGGACCAGGGGTTATAGATCTGCAGGCCACCGATTGTATAGCCATTATACCATTCCTGAATAGGCCCCATATTCATCTCCCCTGGTAAGAGAGACTCTACTTCGCTTTGAGTAAACCCAAAAAACTCTGCGTAATCCGCGTTTAACATCGTGTAAACATGCACGTTATTGAGCCCGGAAAATAGGCTTTCCTGAGACACCCTGGTGATCCCCGTCAAAACCGCCTTCTCCAGATCTTTGTTGTCCTTAAGCGCCGAACCCAGAAGCTGGCGCATGAACGGCATGATTTTATCATAGTAGCCGTGCATATAGGCCTCTTGGATGATCATATCGTATTCATCGATCAACACGATGGTCCTGCGCCCTTGTTTTTTATGGATATATCCCATGATATTGGAGAGCGCAGAACTCAGCTCTTCCGGGTCATTGATTTTTTTGTCCACAATACGCTTAAAATCCTTTTTTTGCGCAGCCGACAAAGTGTTTCCCTCGAGAACATATGTATTTTCCTCGTAAAGTTTTTGAAAAAGCTCCTTTAATTTGGTGATCGTTCCTTCAAAAGTTACGGTTTTGATGTCTTTAAAGGTTAAGAAAATCACCGGATATTTATTTTGGTGCTTGGCGCAAAACTCCGCGTGATCCTTGATCTTGAGGCCATGAAAGAGATCCTCTTCGCCCATGTGTAAAAAATATCCCAGCATGGACATGTTCAGCGTCTTCCCAAACCTCCGGGGGCGCGTGAGCAGGATGACTTTTGAAAAGTCTTCCATGATCTCCTTGATGAAAAGCGATTTATCCACAAACGTCGCGTCCATCTTCATCACGTCTTTAAAATCACTGGTCCCGATGGCAAAATTATTTGGTTTGGTCATGATATTTTTCCTTCCAAAACCTTAGACGCCGATTGCATCTCTTTGCCGCAAAAGGCCATGCCCAGCAGCAGAATTTTCGTATTCGCGGGGAAGGTGTAGGCGTATCTTTTATCTTCGATTTGAATGAGGGCTTCCCTTGCGTCCTCTTCTAGATTTTTCTCGCTCGTGGAGGCTTTAAATTCGAGGATGATGCCCATGTGTTTATCGGATTTTGGGATCATCACCATATCCGCCCGCCCTTTGCCCGCTTCTGGATTGGATTTGATATTATAAAGGTGTTGTAAACTTGCCAAAATCCCCAGCATAAAGGCATGGAAAACTTTTTCCGGAATATGTTTCCCTAAGTCAAAAAAGCTCACGGTGCCTTGAATATACCCGCGTATCAGGTCCGAAAACTTTTCGACATCGCCCTTGACCAGGTAATCTGCAAACTCGCGGTATCCCGTGCTGCCCCTGGGGCCTTTTTCGAAACGGCGTTTGATGATTTTGGCGTAAATACTTAAAACTTCCTGGTTGGGCACGGCGATTTCCGCTATAATAGAGCCAAATGCATCGCGTTCGTGTTCGAGGATATTGAGGTATCCTGCGTGAAACAGCAAGGTCCAGATCGCATCCTCATTGTTCTCTATTCCTTGAAATACGATGGTTTCGTCAATCGTTTGGGTCTGAGCTATCCCCTGGAGGAGATTGTCGAATTTTTCCCGCACCATCTCTGGGCCACCTTCAATGAGGGAAAAAACAAGAGCATTGCTCGAGGTATTCATCCAATAGGGTTTGAGTTTGCCATCATTGGTTAAACATTTCGTAATCGACCAGGGGTTGTAGAGCTCTAAATTCCCGATTTTATAGCCATTGTACCATTGTTTAATCGGCTCTAAATCTAACCCTTCGGGTAAAACCTGCACAACTTCTGCCTCCGTGAACCCAAAATATTGCCCATACTTGTGATCGAGCATCGTATAGACCTGTACATTATTGAGCCCGGAAAATAGACTTTCCTGGGAAACTCTGGTGATTCCTGTAAGGAGCGCTTTGCCCAAATCTTTGTTGTCCTTCAGGGCCGGTCCCAAAAGGGTGCGCATGAAAGAGATCATTTTATCGTAATAGTTCTTCATATACGCTTCCTGGATCGGAGTGTCGTATTCATCCAAAAGAAGAATCGGCGGGACTTTGTATTTCCTGTGAATAAATTGGATCAGCTTTTTTAAGGCATTCCCCAGTTTTGATTGGTCATCGATTCTTTCAAATCGTATATCCATAAAAAATGCTCTTTCCGGCTCATCCAAAAGATCGCCCTCAAGTAAATCACGATTCTTTCCATAAAGATCAGCAAAAATACCTTTGATATCGCTGTAGGCACTATCAAAATCATCAAATCTCACGTCTTTGAATGTGAAAAAGATCACCGGATATTTATTTTGGTGTTTGGCGCAAAACTCCGCGTGATCCTTGATCTTGAGGCCATGAAAGAGATCCTCTTCGCCCATGTTTAAAAAATATCCCAGCATGGACATGTTCAGCGTCTTCCCAAACCTCCGGGGGCGCGTGAGCAGGATGACCTTTGAAAAGTCTTCCATGATCTCCTTGATGAAAAGCGATTTATCCACAAACGTCGCGCCCATCTTCATAACGTCTTTAAAATCACTGGTCCCGATGGGGAAATTGTTATGGCTTGTCATTTTATCTATTATACTCTATTGAATTATAACTTATATGAAGAATTATATCATAACACCTCTCACTTTTCAAGCAAAAGATATCCCAAAAAATCTCTCCCTTGAAATAAATTCTCAGGTAAATCCCCAGGTAAATCCCCAGATGCCAATACCTTTTTGGTTTTATCTTAAGTTTCACACAAGCTATTCCCCACCCAAATCACCCCTCCCGCCGCTGTCATCTTGCCAAAACGGTAACTATTCCCCCCCTGACCTGCCATCTTCATGGTGGCAAGCCATGGAGATCACCCTTCCCTAGAGCCCATGCACTCCCGGTTTTTACATGGATCAAGAGAGCTTGTGGAAGGGTTCTTTTTAAACCTTTTCTTGATTTTGGTGGGGCAACACAAGGGAGATCACCAAAAACGAGCGTTTTTGATGATGACGGCGTGTGGGGGGAGGTTTTGAAGAGCACCGTGGATAGGTGAAAATGACAGTGGTAGACGGATGGGGGGAGACTCTCTTCCATTTTTTTTGCCTCCCCCATCCCTGGACTTTGGAGAAGTTCTTGAAATTACACATCAAAGGCTCTTCGCCCCCCCAAAGACCGTCATTTTTAAAACTTTAGTTTTCGGGGATATCCCTTGCCTAACTCTGGCACCTCACCGGTTTTTATGAGCCCCCGTAAAATGCCACCAAACTCTGATGGCATACGGGTTTTAATCCCCACCCTTATGCTTTGGTGTTGACACTATTTTCCCCATCTTTCTTTATGCACAAAGACCAGGGAGATCAGCAAAAACGCGCGTTTTTGATGATGACAGCGTGTGGGAGAGGGGTTGAAGAGCACCGTGAAAAGCGTAAAAATGACAGTGTTAGAGGGATGGGGCACAGATACATGCCCGGACTTTGGAGAAGTTCTTGAAATTTCAAGGGTCCTTCTTTTTCTTAGGAATTCTTTTTATTATTAATTTTTATTTAAGTATTGCTTTTACTCTATATAGTAGAGCACCAGACAACATGACCGATGCCACCAGACATGATGTCTGATGGTGGGGGTAAAAACGCATGGTTAAAGCTGGGAGCTTATGCTCCATGTTGCTTTTCCTTATATTTGAAATTTTCATGGCATGTTTCCTTTGCATTTCCAGTAGCGCATTGGTCAAATTTCATTTGTGCATACGCATCAGGCGTTTTCTTCTTGTCACGAGCACTGGCATTTACTGGGATAACTTGAGAAAGCATCGTCTCTACCCCTCGAATAGCGCGTTGTTTTGCACACTTAGGGTCCTTTTTATCTAAAATAACGTTTAAGCACTTAGTAAAAACTTTTCCCAACTGTGGAGTTTTTCCCTGAAGTAAAGAAGGCCCAATAAGCTTGATGATCGCGATATTTTTCTGATCTATTGCTATTGAAGCTGCTGTAAGGCCGTTATTACATTTTTGTGAAAAATCATATTGTTTGTTGCCCATTGTATCCGTTTTCAGAAATTCTTGTGCTTTTGAGTGGTTATTGGTTTGAACGTAGCCACAAAATATAGTATTGTTTAATTGAGCAGCCGATGTGTATTGTTGCAAAAGCTCTATAATTTCATCACTGTCTTTATTGTCATTGGCATATTCAAGAGCGGTTTTTCCGTTAAACTTTTTTGTTACACTTGCTCCACCTTCTAGATAATTTTTTATTATTACCAGACGATTATCCTTAGTCTTGTCCATCAGAATTTTTATCAACGTTGCATCGTTTCTATCTCGGTTATCCTTCATATTCCCTTTAACAAGGTCTGAGGGATTAAAAAGAGACTCGACTTTTTTTTCTTCAAGATCTTGCGCAGTCTTTCCTCCAAATTCTATCAAATATGATTTCATTTTAGAAACGAGAGGATCTGTTGGATCTTTTTTTAATATAATAGAAAGAGCTGTTTCTCCTGAAGGAGTTAGCGTATTTACATTTGCTCCAGCTTGCCGCCAGTTTATCATTTCAGTTGTATTGAGGTTTTCTACTGCGGTTAAAAAAAGTGCATTTTTTTGATCTTGAGGAAGAGGTTTGCGTGTCTCCATTTCCTTATCAATCATTTTTGAGAGATTATTTGGATCTGTTGCACTTTTCTGTGAGTCACCTAATGACGCATTAGGATTACCATACAAAAGCATCTCCCCTGGAAATACCACCACTCCAACCATCATCAAAACCAAAAATTTATTCATCACACCCTCCAAAATTCATTCATTCATTAAAAATTACCCTAAAAACCTTAACAAATGATTAATTTTGAAAAAAAATATTCATCCCCCAAACCCTTTTCCACATCCATTCTCCTCCCCTGCCCCTCCCCCACACACGAAAAAAGTTAAAAAAAAGTTAAAATAGGGGGTTGACATTGGGGTTTAAAAATGGAATGATCTTTAAATACGAGGCGAGCTAAAGCTTAAAGGAACCATGCAGCCGGGTAAAAAAAATAACTCTATAACTTCGGATATATATTTAAGTAGGGTTAAGTTCCATTTTAAGGGTGGGATCTCATGTTTTTTTTACTTTCGGATTTCATGTGTTTTCCAAAAGCTTTAACTTGTACGTCTAGGGTTAAAGAGGTTTTGGGTTCCTTTCTATACATCTTTTTAACCTATGATCGCCGCGTTTTCCAGAGTGAGAACCCTTAAGAAGAAAGGGCGCTGTTTTAAAGGTCAGGGTGGTTGTATCCCCTTAGTTACATACCTGATCCTTTGAGTGCCGTTTCTCACTCTGGAACTTTTTTTGTGGACAGTGTAAAAGATGAAAGGCCCCCTTTGATGAGTTATTCCACCTATATCGACCCAAATACTGGGAAACGGGCCATGGGCTCTTTGGATGAAAATGGGTGTTGTTTTTTAAACGCCGATTCAAAACTCGAGAAATTTTTCAAAGACCCCCGTTCCCTCCAATTGCTCAAAACCGACCCGGCCCTTTACCAAAGCGCCCCTGATTTTTTCATCCCCGAATCAACCCAGCTTTCCCCCTTTGACCAGCTGTTTTCCACCCAAACGAAACCTTTGGAAACAGAGGCTTTGGAAAGATCGGACTCACCTTTTACGTTATTCGAAAACCTGACCTGTGTTTTGGAACAGTTTGAAGAAACGCAGGTACCAGAAGGCCTCCTGCCAGAAGCCCTCCTCCCTCAAGAAAAAACCCTTGAAACCCCACAAGAGAACGCGCTCCTAAAGTTGAATGATTGGGATAAAATGGATGACCTCGTGCGGGCGCTGCGCAAGCATTTCAAAATCATGATCCCCTACCTGCCCCAGCTTTCAAGGATGCTCTCCCCGCGCAAAAGCATTTATTTCCTCCATATGCTCTGGTATATCCGGGAATATATGGACGGGGAGACGGGCATTGCCAAATTTAGGTCTAAATACATGGCCTATTACATGTCCATGTCCCCGCGCACGGAAAAACGCCTGCGTGATTTTTTCGTGGGGCAAAACGTGTTTGAGTGCATTTACGACCGGAAAACCCATATTTTACACATGAGCGTGAATTGGGAGGGCTTGAATGTCTTTTTAATGGGCATTGATCCAACACTTGAAATTTTCCCCCAAAAAGCCCCAAAATTAAAGGAAGAAACCACGCCAGAACCACCCAAACCCGCAAAGCCCAAAGAGCCTTTCCAAATGACCAAGGAACACACAGGATGCTTCAAATGGTTTGACAATTACATCCATAAAGACCCAAAAATCCTCTCCCCCTCCCAGGTCACAAGCGCCCTGGAAGACCTTGGTAAAGTGCGCCTTTTCACCCCCCAGGAGAGCGCCGGTGGCTTTAAATATATTTTATACGACAACAATCACGCACTCAAACCCTATTTAAACGCCGCCGGCATGGATGCTTTTTTCGTCCTCGAGGCTATCACCCAAACGCACCCAAATTTAATCCCTTCCATCCGCCCCTTAAACGAATGCCCGGACTATTATTATAAAGGCGACAACATCTTAGATCCAAACTGGACCGCCCGGGAAAAAGTCACCTACGCCTTCACAAAACGCATCGCCCACCTCATGGGCTTTGACAGCTACGCAAGCATTGCCGGCCACATGAGCATCGTCGAGTGGAACCAAAACACCCTCCTACAAAACGAAAAAACCACCCCAGAATTTCTCATCGCCACCCGAAACGGCCCCATGGCCGCGATCTTAGGCGTCTTCTTCACCCACCTCATGCACCGCTTCAAAGACAACTTCCGCTTCCACATCGTGCCCCTGGAGCCCGTAGGGATATTGAGTCCTTAAAGGAACCCTAAATGACTGTTTTTGAACATCGCCTACTCCAATATATGCACCGATTCCACATCCTTGCCACAAAAGGCCATGCCGATGAGGAGGTTTTGGGTGGAATCGAAGGCGTCGGTGTAGCGTTTTTCTTGGATTTGGGTTAGGGCTTCCTTGGCTGTTTCTGGTAGTTTTTCACGCGCATC
>CAIYWZ010000117.1 GCA_903930075.1 uncultured Alphaproteobacteria bacterium
CTCTTCCGATACAGCTGTGTGGGAGTCTTATGCGAATATGATTTTTTGGATTCAGTGTATCTGCACCGTCTTTACCCCGGCCACGGTTTCCCCCATTGTGTATGCCCATTTCCCCATACTCAAGCGTTTCACCTACGCCAGCTGGCCCTTTGCCATATCAAGAGCGGTGATGTCTGTTGCTTCCCTTGGCGTTGTTGTGGCCATTGGTTGGGTGGGAAACTGGGGTCTCCTGTTGGTGTTTCTGCCGATTTTGCTGATGTTTTTCACAGGGTTTTCTCATTTTTCAAAACTTGAAAAAGATGCTGGTCTTTATCCAGGTTATGAAAAAAAAGATGAGCCTGTTTCGGGGAAAGTGGCTTTAGCGTCATGATGATCATGTTGATCATCGGCATCATCATAGGAAGGATGCCACTGGAGGATAAAAATGATATCCATTTGAACTTTTTCGTACAAATCTCCAAAAATATCCAAAGCCTTTGCTGCCTGAAATCTATGCTCACGGGGTTCATCGGGGTCTAGGCCAATTTTTAAAATAACATCAGACGCAGCTCCTTGATCCAATATTTTTCGCCCAAATAATCGGGTTGCGATTTTAAGTTTATCTTTTGCGCAAAAGGTTTCTTCTTCCAAAAATTTTTTCAGATAATCGACCAATGTTTTAAATTTTTTCTCTTTTATTATATCCAAAAAAATATCGATGAGTTTTTCTCTTGAAGACTCATCCAGCATGGGAATCTTTTGAGCAAGAGCTCTTTTACCCCCAAAACGAACAAGTCGCCCGTGAATTTTTTCAAGATAATAGGGCCTGAGTTGATCTATGGATTCTCCAAACACATCCACCATGGACAAGATATAATTTAAATCGATTGTCAAGCAAGAACGGGGGTATTTTTGATGGTAACGAGTTAAATACGGCTCTTTAAATTCATGGGCACATGGTGATGTTCTGATCCATTCTTCCAAGGGGTCTAATCTTTTTGATTGAAGCAATTCAGGGGGGATTTGGGAAGCCTTGATATCCATTCCAAAAAACAGAATCACCAAAAATAGTTGAATTTTTCCCACCAAGACTTTCTCCCTTTTACGTTTTTAAAGCATCATGAAGGGTATCATATTTGAAAAACGTTATGAAATAAACCAAAAAAACTCAAGGCGAAAGTTTAATCAAGATCTTGATTTTTAAAAACAAATCGTTCATAATTAAATTTGTTATTTGATGAAAGGACCAGAACATGTCAAAAATATTTATAATTTTATTTTCTTTTTTTATGATGTTTCCAAATTTAGTGTTTCCAACTCTTTATTTTCCACCCGAAGTTGTATATTTTCGTCCTAAAACTCTGCTAAAGGATATCACTGAAGAAATTGAGGGGGGAATGGATCCAGGAAGAATAAGGGTTATTTTTAGTTTCGATGGGATAACACCGCCGAGTGAAAAATTAATTGACTTTATTCAAAAATCTCAAGAAAAAAATGTTTGCCTGATTGCCTCGAGTGAACAGAATTTTGAAAAAACATTGGAGGAAATCGAAAATTTACGCTTAAGTGAGGCGTTTCAAACACAAGATGCGTATAAAAATAAAATCAAATCCTTTGTGGCAAGAGACTTTCATGTCGTCAAACAAGGCCATCTGATCTGTGTTCGAGAAGGATGCGAGAATCCGGACAACACCTTTCCAAACACGTTTTTTTCCTCTATTTTTGCCGAAACAGCTATTCCTTCGTGGGTTATTTTTTTCGAAAATTCTCCTGAATCTGTAGAAAATTTTAACAAAGATTATGAATCAGTTTGCCAGGGGAATCCGTTTGCAAAGGCATTTCAAGATATGCCCATCACAATCGTGAAGCAATCTTTACCTTGACTTAGACGCCAAAGCCCCCATATATCCCGTGAGGTTTTCCTTTAAGAATTCTAATTGACGCAGAACCTCTTGTAATTTGGCAAACTTTGCAATGATAAACTCTTTTTCCCTGTTGAAACGATCTGTGAGTCTTAAAAGTTCGTCTTTGAGAAGGGTCGATTCTCCTTTGAGTTGTTCTTTTTCAAGGTCTAAAGAGCCATTGGGCAGCAGAAGTGTTTCAAGATAATTGTTTAATTTATCCCCAATCCCTTGAATGAGCGTCACTGTTGTTGTGGCTGAACTGCCGTCCCCTATTTGGGAGCCCAGATAGGCCATCTTGATGCCTTGAAAAATACCCTCGTCCGGGGCAACAATACGCAAGTTCCCATCAACATCTTCAACGGTCCCCGTCAGAGTGGTTGTCCCACTTGTAAATGTGGCCGTATAAATCCCGCTATCATTGGATATGGTCACGGTAAAAGGGGTCCCTGCAATATCTTTAGAGATATTCTGGGGATGCCCGGAGACGATAAATTGTGCATTGGAAGTAACGGCTTCAAAGGCAAAAAGTTTGCGCACCTGGTCAATGGAATTTAAAAGTTTGCTGTCTAAGATATTATCATCAATTTTGAGTTTATTGGTAATCGACTGGCCATTCTTGATTGCATCCCCCAAACTATCGGCATCAAAGGTAATGCCAATATCGGCCAAAACACGAAGCTCTCCATTTGGAACACCTAAACTTGATCCAGACATTGCCGAGCTGATCGATGTATTCAAAAGATCAAAAAAACTGTTTCTGGCAAGATAGGAGTCTTTTGCATATTGATTATTATCGTCTTCATCGCGCACATGTTGCTGGTCAAAAAAGTCCACAAAGTCATTGTAGGCATTGACAAAACCCGCGATATCTTTTTTTGTCTGGTTCAGATCCGGTTCAATTTTCACATTGATCACATTTCCAGCAGAGGCTGAAAGCGGCTCAATGGTCACCCCTTCCACAAGGTTTGTGATCATGTTTTTAGAATGATAGGTTTGAATGCCATTAAAAATCACGCAGGCTGAAAGGGATTGATCCGTGGCTCCCGATTCGCTCAAATTCAAATTGCTCAAGATGCTGTCCGGATCATTCAAGAAAATCTGCTTTCCCGTTTCGGTGTGGGAAATATTGAGCCTAAAATCATTGGAGCCTGCTGGAATGATGGAGGCCCTGATTTTGCTCAAAGAAGACGCAGAATTAATGGCATTTTTAATATCGACGAGCGTCATATCCGCGGTAATGGTGATCGTTTGGGCAGAGTTATCCAAGCTTGCCAAGGCAAATGTTCCAGACTGGTTCAATGCAGAATCTAACGTTGTTGCCGAGGCGCTTGAGGCAGCTAGAGTATCTGCCGTTGCGATATTTTGCACGCTTAAAGAAAAATTTTGATTGGGTGTATTGTCGGTGACCGTAAAGCCCACAATATTCCCCGCCAATGTTCCAGTTGTTGTTGCCGTTGCCATGGCGCGTTTTTGCCCGAAAGCCGAGGTCGATCCTGAAATTGCACTCAAATTGCTCAGCTTTGCAGCGGCAGTTTTGATCGCTACAACTTTGGATTCCATTTCCGAAAATGCCGCAATAACTTTTGTCTGCTGTTCAATGGCATCTTTCTTTGTTTCAAGGGGCATCTCCTTGACTTTGATTTGATCTTTAACAATCGCACCAATATCCATGCCCATGGACTTCGTATTGATGAGCGTTTTATTCCCATCGGTAATCGTCGTCCCCATAGATCCAACAGTATTATCAGACATCTTAAAAATCCTTTTATTTTTAAAATAGTTTAGGGGAGTAAAGGTAAATAAATGGTTAATGTTTTCGTGAGATAAAAACCATAAATCCGACTTTTATTTTTTTTCTCTTGAAATCGATAAAAAAAACTCTATATAGGATAAGAATGGATTTAACAATACGAGAGACTTTGAAATATGAATACACTTAAGATACTTTTATCAATCCTGATGACCACGCCTGTTTTTGCAACGGAGACTGCGCTGATGGAGGATAACATGCCTCCTGTGAAAAGGATATGCCTGAGGGAAGAAGAAAAAAATGAAGAGGATTTGTTTTTCGATTTATATCAATCAATCATGGATCCATGGATAGAGGATAAAACGCAGGCTTTAACTGATTTAAGAGAACTGCGCCAAAGAAACCCAGAACATACTCTTTTGGTTTTAAACATATTGAAGGATGCAGAAAATGCATATCAAGAGATTTCTTGTGAAATAATAGTGGATATAGAAATTTTCATTGAGAATCTTGAAGTTGGTACCCTTGGATCAAAAAAATACAAACTAC
>CAIYWZ010000118.1 GCA_903930075.1 uncultured Alphaproteobacteria bacterium
GCAAAAAAATAATTTAGTACTCCAATTCACATCTTATTGCAAGATCATTTCTCCTCAAACTCAATCCCTATATGGTTTTTAATCCCGAACTGGCGTTAGTAGGGTTTTGTGATGAGAATAACGCCATTTGCCTTGCAACAATTGATGGCATCGTTCCTAATGGATCGAAATTGCATTAGTGCTTTTGTCTTGAATAAATTATGTTTTTAAATAAAGGGCGAAACCCGAGTTTTTCGTACATGGGGGCGCCTGCGGTGGAGGCTTCTAAAAAGCAATATTTTGCGCCTAAAGTTTTGGCGTAAGACAGGGCATATTTTACGATTTCTGTTCCGTAACCTTTTTTCTGAAAAGCCGGATCCACGCCGACGTCATCGATGCGTGCAAGGTCATTGTGCATAGAAATCGTGATGGATGCGACGGGAATATTTTGCTCGTAGGCTGTAAAATGATAAAATTTTGAATTTTTTGCCAATGCCTTTTTGTGGGCATTCATATATGCTGCGCTAATTTCAGCCGTGGATTCAAAGGCTGGGGTTAAGGGGGTTATCCACTCTTCTAAAGCGTTGTTGGTGTCTTTAATATCCAAAGAGTTGGGGTAGGTTTGGGGCTCTATCATCATGGCAACGACCGTTTCGTGGGCATAAAACCCCATGGCGTTTAAGTTGCGTGTTAGAATTTTGCTTTCCAAATCTTCCCGAACCTCAATATTCCAGGGTGTATCCTTAAAAAAATCTTCGATTTGGGGTATTTCTTGTGTGATGGACTCAAGGGGGGTGTGAAGATGGACCAAATTAAAGTATGGGCTCGGAATATGCGTTGCGTAAGCGCTGATATTTTTTAAAACAAGTTCATCGGCACCTAGAGAATTCCAAAAATAGGTTGCCGTTTGATGGCATAAATCAATATACATGATTTTTCTTTCGAATTTCAACTTAAGGGAATTTTTGACAAAAAAAGAGGGCAGATCCCCCTAATTGTCTGCCCTCTAAGGAGGGAACCGAAGCTCAACCTCCTACTCTGGCTCGTTATGTGCTTTTACGCAACGTAACGAGAGCTATCTCTTAGAACATACCCTCTTCCCCAAACAGTTTCAATATAATTCTCACCGTTGAGTGCTTTTTGTAGCTTTTTTCTCAGTTTACAGATAAAAACATCTATAATTTTGAGTTCTGGCTCATCCATGCCGCCATAAAGATGGTTTAAAAACATCTCTTTTGTCAGCGTTGACCCCTTTCGAATCGAAAGAAGCTCCAAAATCGCATATTCTTTTCCAGTTAACGGAACTGCTTTCCCATCAACTTCTGCCGTATGCGTGTGCAAGTTGATCGCAAGGCGCCCGATTCGAATCATAGAATCAGAATGTCCTTTTGAACGTCTTACAATCGCATGGAGCCTTGCAATAAGCTCTCCCTTGCTAAATGGTTTGGTCAAATAATCATCTGCGCCAAACCCTAAACCTTTTATCTTTTCATCTGTAGCAGAAAGTCCAGACAAAATCAATATGGGAGTTACGATATTTGAATTTCGCAAACGACGCAAAACATCATATCCATCAATATCTGGAAGCATTAAGTCTAGCACAATCGCATCATAGTCGTAAAGCTTTCCAATTTCAATACCTTCTTCTCCAAGATCTGTGATATCGACCACAAATCCTTCGGACGTTAGCATCATTTCGATTCCTTTTGAAATGGATGGATCATCCTCTATGAGTAAAATCCGCATTCTTTACGCCTCCCTAACATTTTGATTCATTGGCATTTTACGGTCTCTCCCCAATACAAATGAACTCTTAACTAAACTATCATTTACACAATTTTTTGCAAGTGAAAAATTAACCTTTATATCAATCATTTAAAAAATCAATCCGCTCATGGCATAAAAAGGATCTAAATTGGGGATTGACCCTATACGCATTTGCGAAATTTGATCGAAAAAAGATACAGGAAATGTTTGTGTGTAAAACATAAATGCGACAAGCATAAAACACCCGGTGGTAAATAGAAGCGACATGAACTTTCTCCTTTTTAATTGTTTTTATACTTATTAATATATAAAAAAAAGTATTAACAAAAGGTTAACAGAACTTCTAATTTTTCTTGAAAATTATGACATGTTCAACATTTTTTCCAGCCAATGAACATCGTAATTTCCGCCTATAATATCGGCTGATTTGACGAGTTTTTTGTGCAGTGGAAGGGTTGTTTCAACGCCATCGATGATGTATTCATCCAGGGCTCTAGAGAGCCTCATGAGGGCTTCTTGACGCGTTCTGCCGTAGACAATCAGTTTTGAAATGAGACTGTCGTAATGGGGCGGAATATTATACCCAGAATAAAGCGCACTGTCCACGCGGACACCGACTCCCCCTGGGGCATGATAATATCCAATTTTTCCAGGTGAGGGAACAAAAGTTTCAGGATGCTCAGCATTGATCCTACACTCGATGGCGTGGCCTTTGAACGTGATATCTTCTTGTTTATATTGAAGATGGGCGCCTGCAGCAATGCGAATTTGCTCTTCAACCAAATCAAGGCCCGTGATCATTTCCGTGATGGGGTGTTCAACTTGAAGCCTTGTGTTCATCTCAATAAAATAAAACTCGCCATTTTCATAGAGAAATTCAATCGTTCCAACACCTCTGTATTTCATTTGACCCATGGCGTCTGTGACAATTTTACCAAGTTTTGCACGTTGTTCTGGAGTGATCACGGGAGAAAACGCTTCTTCCCAGACTTTTTGATGGCGACGTTGAATGGAACAATCTCGCTCTCCTAGGTGAATCGCATTTCCAAAACCATCGGCAAGGACTTGGATTTCAATATGCCTTGGGGCGCTTAAATATTTTTCAATATAAACTTGGCTGTTGCCAAAATTCGCGTCGGCTTCGGCTTTTGCCAGGTGCAGGGCATCTTTAAGTTCGCCTTCAAAATGGGCAACTTTCATTCCCTTACCACCACCACCACTGGCAGCTTTGATCAGCACTGGAAATCCAACATCCCTTGCAACAGCCAGCGCTTCTTCCTCGGTCTCAACGGCGCCTTTTGATCCGGGGACCACGGGAATTCCTAAGGAAATCGCGGTTTCTTTTGCTTTGACTTTATCCCCCATAATATGAATATGCTCAGGAGTGGGGCCAATAAAGGTCATCCCGTGGGCTTCCACAATGGCGGCAAATTCTGCATTTTCAGACAAAAATCCCATCCCTGGATGAATGGCATCGGCGCCCGTGACCAAGGCTGCTGAAATAATCGATGGAATGTTGAGGTAACTTGCTTTTGATGGGGCAGGGCCGATACACACACTTTCGTCCGCAAGGCGCACATGCATGGCGCTTGAATCCGCCAGAGAATGCACAGCGACTGTCTTTATTCCCATTTCCCGGCAAGCCCGGTGAATGCGAAGGGCAATTTCTCCGCGATTTGCAATTAAAACTTTTTTAAACATTTTGAACTATTCGATAATCATTAAAATTTCGCCATACTCGACAGGAGCACCATCTTCCACGAGAATCTTTTTCACAACGCCTGAACGTGTGGATTTAAGAGGGTTCATGACCTTCATGGCTTCAATAATCAACAATGTATCCCCTTCTTTGACTGTTTTACCAACGTCCACAAAGAATGGATCTCCAGGGCTTGCGGACCGATAAGCCGTTCCAACAATGGGTGATTTGATGGCATTTTCAGTATTGATTGTTGTGGAGGGCTGTTCTTTAGTCTCCGGGATGGCAGGGGCGATGTGCACTGTTTGGGGCGCCTGGTTGCTGACGATCGTTTTTTCTCTGGCAACCCTGATGCGCACGCCGTCTGCTTCGTATTCAATTTCACTCAGTTTAGATTCATCTAAAATAGATGCCAGGAGGCGAACAAAATCACTGCCCAATTCAGATTGTTTAACCAATATTCAAATCCTTTTTTAATGTTAATCCGCAAGTATCCTAGCTTCATTTAAAAAAAATAGCAAGCGTCTCGAAGACCTTGCTATTTTTTTTATTCAGAATTTATAATTTATTTATTTTGCTTTTTTATTCATTGCCTCTTTAAGGTCTGAAAGTTCCACTCTTCCTGGAATAATTTCAGATTCATAAATCATATAAGGCGCCCCGGTGATATCGAGTTTAGAAGCTAAATCTCTAATCTTGACGAGGTATTCTTTGGTTTCGGGCTCAGCGACATCTTTTTCAAACTTTGCAATGTCAATTCCAACGGTTTTTGCAATCTCAAGAATTTTCTTTTCATCAAGAGGTTCTGGATAGTTCATAAATGCTTCGTGGAGTTCTGCAAACTTCCCTTGATTGTTCGCAGCTATGACGGATCTAGCGGAGTATTCAGAATCTTTACCAAACAAAGGCAAAGGCTTGTAAACCACTTTTACATCTTTGTCTTGGGCAATCAGGTCTTTGAAAACTTTATGCATTTCGCGGCAATGGGGGCAGTTGTAGTCAAAAAATTCGACCCATATTTTTTTACCATCGGCGTTTCCTGAAAAGAGAGCTGTTGATTCTTGGAAAATCTCTTTTTTGTATTTTACAAGGGCTTCTTCAGCTTTTTTCTTTTCTTCTTCTTCGCGTTGTTTCCCAAGTTTTTTGATGGCATCAACAATCATTGTTGGCTTTGCTTCAAGGGCACTTCCAATCACTTCTGGATGTGTCTTGATGTATTCTGCTATAATTTTTTCAATTTTTTGCTGATCGGCACCCACAGCTGAATTGCTTGGCAATTCACAAGAAGCCAGTGTTAGAGAAGTGATCCCAATAAGCCCTGCTTTTAAATTCATAATTGTAACTCCTAATTTTTTTATTTATTGATAACAATATAACACAATTGTATCAGATTATATCAAATATTTTTTTTATCTCTACAATTATTTGTTGGCGTCAAATTCTTTGTTTTGGAACGGGAAAGATTGAAGGGCTATTATATGATTTTGTATCTTTGAATAGCTTTTCTTTCTCTGTTTTATAGGTTTCTGACTCTTTGAGCGTTTTTAGAATATTTTTTAACTCTATTTCCAAATAGTTTTTTCGTTTTTCTAAATTTTGCACGCGCATCCACAAAGCAAAAGGGATCAAAACCCCCCAGGCAATCAGAGCAATTCCTAAAATTAAAAGTGTATCATAATCCATTATTTTTCTCCTTATGTTCTCATCTTAAGCTATATAAAAAACAAAAAATGTAAAGAAAAAGTTAACGGAGTATTCCGCGTATTGAAATGGTGGGCGTTTAGGGATTCGAACCCAAGACCTACTGATTAAGAGTCAGCTGCCCTACCAACTGAGCTAAACGCCCGATCCAGAGATGTTCATATCAAATAAGTATGCTTTTGTCGATCTTTATTTTTGCTTTTTTTATTTATTTAGATCTTGGCATCAATTTTGCACTTTGATAACTCAGGAACAATTAACAAGTTGTTAGGGTATGAGGATGGCGATAAACTATACGGTGGATATGTTATTAGAGGGGATTAAATCCCCCTCTTTTAATCAGGGTAAAGATGGTGTTCTAAACGATGGCTCTCTCAAAGGGGGGGTGGAGTTTATGACTTTTGTAGAAGAGTCAGAGCAGCATTTAGAAAACCTTGAAGATTTTTTACCAAATGACTTCATTTCAAAACCTGTTTTGCATGGGACGACGCCTTTTCATCTCCAAGAGGAAAATAGCACTCCTATTCCAAATTACTCTACTTTTATCAAGACTGAGGCGACTTCGTTTGAGATGCAAGCTTCTAAAAATGATGACCCAAAAATTCTGCCGCAGGCAAAAAACTCTTTTGATCCAGAAACACAAGTCATATTGGAAAAACAACCAACTGTTTTGGAAAATATAGAACCTTATTTGAAGGCTCAAGAGAAGATCCTCCCTTCCAAGGATCAGGTTTTTATTCCACAAGGACAGAAAACTTTGGATCAGAATTCAAAAACAACTTCCCCAAAAATAACGCTTATTGAGAACCCTTCTGCTTATTTTGAGGAAATAGATACGCCTTTATCATTAGAACAGCCTGTAACATTAGAGGATTTGTCTAAAAAATCAGTTGTTGTAGAGGATTTCGATATCAATTCTACTGTTATTCCACAAAACTCTATTATTTCTGGAATATCCCAAAGACAGCAGCCCCAAGCTTTGCCTCAAACACAGGTGACCAAAGAAAATATAGAACCCAAGACCTCTGTTGCGCAAGACCGCTTTGTTCCTGTTAAAGAAAAAGAAGCCCAGACCCTAGATGCTCAGAAAGATGAAGGCGATCAGATTGTTCCTCAAATAAAAAAAGAAGCCCAGATCCTGGATGCCCAGAAAGATGAGGGCGATCAGATTGTTCCCCAAATAAAAATGGACAACTTTGATCATCTTGCAAAGCCTCCAATCGTTTTGGAAGAGACGCAAAAAGATATGAGGAATCCCTTTGTTGATGTGGAAAAAACAGAACTTCCTTTGGATAAGCCAGTAGATCAACGATTGGATAAACCAGAGGGAAAGGGGCTTACGAAAAATATTTCCAGTCCCATGGATCCCGTAATAGATCAGTCAATGGAGAACTTAGAGGATGAGGTTTTTCAGCAAGGAGATTTGAAAGAGACTTACTCACCCATTTTGTCAAATTATGTAAATAATATTTTGACAAATCAGCCGATTTATGATACAAAAGCTATAGATCAACAACAATTAGATGGTGTAGAAAATGTATCAGAAAAAAATTATGTCTTCAAAGCAAAAGACACTCAAATCCAGACTCCACAAAATACCTCACGAGATAAATTTACTCAAAACACTGAGTTTGATGAGATCTCTTCAAAAATGCCGGCGATGGTTTATGTTAAAAATATAGATGTCAAAAATGAAAAGGACAAACCGGAGTTTTCTTTTGGAAAAATATCGGCTCCTATGTTGCAAGTTTTACACGAAGATGTGCCAAAAGATTCAGGATCTGGTTTTTATGAAGGTGATGCGATGAAAACTTCTCAAAGCTCAAGCCCTGTCCTTCAAAACATAATTCCAGAAGCCAGAACTCAATCTTTTGATGAAGCGGTGCAAAATATAAACTCAAATACCATAGAAAAAATGGATTTTACCCGCAAAGGAAAAGATACTTTAGAAATCCAGCTTCACCCTGAATCTTTGGGGAAAGTGGATGTGAAATTGTCTGTGCAAAATTCTTCTGGTCATATGGAAGCTGTTTTTTCTCCGGAGAATAAAGAAGGGTATCATGCGATTTTGAAAGACCAGCATAAACTTAAAGAGTCTCTTTTGTATATTCTCCAACAGGAGTCAAAAAAAGAAGGGAGTTCCCCTGCAATCCTCGAAATCAGGGTGACTGAGCCCAAATCTCTTGAATTCGGGTTCTCATCCACCGACAAAGGATCAGCCTCGTTTTCAGGATCGAATGAGCAAAAATCGAGTCAGCAGAATCATCAGCAAAGCACATTGAATTATGCCAGGAGCTATAGCGATATCACTGATTTAGAAGAAGATTTGAATTTGGATAACAACAGACGTTTAGACGTTGCCGTATAATAAGGAGTAAAGATAATGTCAATGGAAGTTTTAAATCCAAATGTCGCAAAGTACAATGAAACGCTCATCAAACAAGGGCAAGGCGGCAGTAGCTTTCAAATCAAAGATAAGGATGATTTAAAAAAGCAATATCAAAATTTTATGATGCTTTTGATGGCTCAATTAAAACATCAAGACCCAATGGAGCCTGTTAAAAACGAAGAGTTTGTCACGCAATTGGTTCAATTTGCTTTGGTTGAGCAATCTTTGCGTTCTAATGAAACGCAAGATAAAGCATTAGAAGAAGATAGAACTGCCAGGTTAATGGCGGCATCCAATCATATCGGTAAAGAAGTTGAAGTGGAGTCTAATCAATTTGAGCACACGGAAAATGTGGAGTCAAAATTAGGTTATGAAATTCCCAAAGGCGCATCTTCTGCTCAATTGATGATTTCCGATGAAAAAGGAACTTTAGTTGGTGTTTATGATATTGAAAAAACTCAAGGAAAGCACATGTTTGTTTGGGATGGCTTGAGTAAAACAGACCGTCAAGCGCCTTATCAAGTGGCTGGCGGGCAATATAAATTTGAAGTGATCGTCAAAGATGAACATGGCAAACCCATGAAAGGCGATAAAAATCAAATTTATAAGGTTCCAACGTCTGTGTATAGCATTGTTCAAGGTGCGATGAGGGATAATGGAACACCTAAAATTAAAACCGGAAAGACGATTCCTCCCATACCGTTGGAATCGATTCTTTCCATTCAATCTGTATAAAATAAAAACGAACCATTAAAGGAGAAAAAAAATGGGAAATCCAATGTACATTTCAGCCTCAGCGATGACGGCATTACAAAGCGCAATCAGCATGTTTTCGGCAAACACAGCCAATGCGCAAACAACATCAGCAAAACGCTCAACACCTTCTTTTAGCTCTCAAGTTGCTGGTGATTCTACAGGATCTGGTGCGGGAGTCACGGTTAAACAACGAAATTTAATCTCTCAAGCGGGACTTTTACAAACGAGTGATTTAACAACCGACCTGGGTATCGCAGGAAATGGTTTTTTCGTGGTCAAGCAATCGCTCACAGATGCAAACTTAGTCTATACGCGTAAGGGAGACTTTAGTCCCGATGAGAATGGAAATTTGGTCAATGAAGCCGGAAATTATCTTATGGCTTGGCCAACCACAGCAGCTGGCGTTCCAACACCAGTGAACTTATCCGACGTTACGCTCTTAAAACCAGTCAACTTGAAAGCACTTACGGGAATTTCTCAACCAACGACAAGTGCTGTATTTGATGTTGTTTTAAATGCGGAAAAACCAGCTGGTGATACCTTTACAACACCACTTACAATTTATGATGGCTTAGGGCAAGGTCATGACGTGAATTTTACATGGACAAAAATGGGACTTTCTGATTCAGGAAATATCCAGTGGAATTTAACGCTTGTCCCCAATGATGGCACAGAAGCAACTTTGACAACGGCCGCCATACCTGCATCTGTTGTAACCCAAGGCAGTGGAAGTCATTCGGGAGGGGTTTATGAAAATATTACGGTGACATTTAACTTTGATGGTACAGTAAAAAATTGGACTCCAAATCCGACAACTCCTGTAGAACAAGCTAATACTACCGTTGCTACTGCGGTTCAAAGCCTTTCTGATGCGATGACAGCTCTTTCTGATGCGTTGTCTGCTATGTCGACGGCTTCAGCTAATGATCTTGCTACTGCAACGGCTGCGGTTACTGCTGCTGCTACAAATGTGACGAACGCGGCTACCACAGCTACAACGGCTGCAACGGCTGCAACGACAGCTAGTGCTAATGCTGCTGCGACTGCAGCTAACGCTGCAGTAACGGCTGCAACAGCTGCGGTAACCAGCGCAACGACTGTAACGACTGCTGGAACAAACGCAGCTGCTGTAACTGGTCTTGCTGCTGTTCAAACACAGGCGGCTCTTGTGACAACTGCAGCCACAACTGCCACTGGGCTTGTATCCAGCACAACAGCTCCAACAATTAAAATCGCCTGGAACAATGGAGCGGGGACGACAGCAACACAAATCACGCCAGATTTTACTGGGCTTCAAACCAAAGCTGGAACGAGCAACAATGCGCTGCTCACGCAAGATGGTATTGGGTATGGGTACTATACAGGCGTTTCGATTGCAGAAAATGGGACAATGCAGGCCAGGTTTAACAATGGTCAGTCCGCGCCAATTTATCAAATTCCTCTGGTAACCTTTGCTAATGAAAATGGACTCCAGGCTTTAAATGGAAACGTTTACGTAGATACTTCTGCCTCTGGAACCTATGTTCTAAATGCAGCTGGGGCCAATGGTATGGGAAAAATTGAAGCAAAAACTCTTGAATCTTCCAACACAGATTTGGCCACAGAATTCGTTGGGGTGATGATCACCAATAGGTCGTATGCCGCCAATGCCAAAATGATTACCGTGGCGGATCATTTGCTTGAATCTGTCGAGAATCTCTTGAGATAATAGTTTATTTTATTTACGTCTTGTTAAGAATTAAGAGCAACACTCAAAGGATAAGTGAACAAATATGATTGGAGATAATCATGAACTATAAAATAGCGTTGAATGTTGCTTTAACAATTATTTTGAGCACGTCTTTAAATGGGGAGAATCCTTCACAGGCAAACGCCACAACGGTTGATCAATCTTCGGGTGTTGTTTCAGCAAGCGAGCCTGTTCCAGCTACTCCTCCAGAGATGGAAGTTGCATTGGTTGAGGAAGAGAAAAATTTGGGCGGTGAAAATCCAGCTGCTTCAACGGACAAATCTGAGCTTTCAAAAAGCACATCAGGATGGACATGTAAGGGGTGGATCAAAGAGGTCTTGGCTTTGAAAATGCATCCAGCACCTGGCGTTGTTCCTCTGGCATTGACAAATTCTTATACGGCCAATGTGATTTTAATCTCTAAAATCCCTGAAATTCAAGAGGCTTTGGCTGCGGCAAGGGAGCAAAGGGAAAATGATCTGCCAAGGGAATGTCAAAATTGGATACGTCAAGGTTTATTTAATTCTAGCGTTAAAAACAATTATTATGTCGATGGCGCGGTCATTGAAGTTGCAGAGCAAATGACAAAGAAAATAAATTCGCAGCTTGAAAAAGAAAACCGGAATGTTTATAAAGCCCTTCGAAAGGCACGCAGAGTTCAAGCGGTGATTTCAGATAATATTCAAAATAACCGCACAAACTTTTCTAACGCTTTAGCAGGATTTTACAATTTTGGAAACAATTCGTTTATACAATAAAATAATAGGGAAAAAATAATATTATGTCACATCAAGTTACACTTATTCCAGGAGATGGGGTTGGCCCAGAAATTACAACAGCGGTTAAAAAAATCATTGATGCCAGCGGCGCAAAAATTGATTGGGAAATTTGCGAGGCAGGGGCTGAGGTTTTTAAAAAAGGATTGGCAACGGGTGTTCCAAAAGAAACAATCGACTCTATTTCAAAAAATAAAGTGGCTCTCAAGGGGCCACTTGAAACTCCCATTGGATTTGGAGAAAAAAGTGCTAACGTCACGCTGCGTAAACTCTTTGAAACCTATGGAAATATCCGCCCCATCAAAGAATTTCCAGGGGTGAAAACGCCGTATTCTGGCCGCAATATTGACC
>CAIYWZ010000119.1 GCA_903930075.1 uncultured Alphaproteobacteria bacterium
ATAATGGCATTGCTGACTTCCTCTTTGGTCTTAAAATTTATGTGCTGGAAAAGGCAGAATTTAGATTTTCGGTCGACCAAAGTGACGATGAATCCCCTTTGTGTTTGGCCTAAAGTGCAGCCCACTTTTTTGTTTTTTCGAGCGGGTGATCATCTTCTTGCCCAAAAGAATGGTCACCAAAATCTTTTTCAAGGTCCAGGAAATAGCGCAGGCCATAGGCAAAGACGGCAAATGTGGGGATAAAGAGTACCCACCATCCAAAATGACCAAAGGTATTGCTTAAATAAATCATGCCAAAAGCTGTGATCGGATAGGTCAAGGCCCTTGAAAGCGCATAGGTCACGCTCACATAGGTAAATCGCTGGAGTGTGGGGAAATAAGAGAAGAAAATGGGCGTTGCTGGGATCGTATCCAGACTCACCACGACGGCAATGGATTGGATCATCAAAATCATCAAAGCGCCTCCTGTGACAGGATTACCCCCAGAAGGATCAAAGCCAGAAGGTGCTAGGTAAGAGAGTGCAAACGGGCAAAGCAGGGTGACCACGGGAAATAATGCGGCTTTAAATTTGAGAATTTTAAAAGGATCCATCTTGTAGCTCAACTTTGCAATGACAAAATAACTGACAAAAACAGCCAACGTTGCAATGAAGCTATGGGACATGATTCCAAGGGGAGAATAGTGATAAAACTCTTTGAGAAGACCTGGGCAATAGACAAAGGAGAAATAAAAGCTGATGGGGAAGGACAGTTGCATCATGAAAAAAATGAACCCCGTCTTGAAAATATTGTTTTTATTTTCCCAGAATGCTCTTTTGGGATTGTCCAAATCTTTCTTGGAAGACTCTTTCAAAGAGCTCTTGAGGGCATGTCTTTCTTTTTCCCGGACAAACTCCCCGCTTTCTCGAAGTTTGATCCGGGCAATGGATCCTGCAAACCCTACCGCACATCCAAACCAAAAAGCTACGCGCCAATTTAAATTGGTAAATCCCAAACATAAAGCGGAGCTTCCCAAAGCCACAAGGGACCCCGAAACCGCAGAAAGCGTCACAAAGGCAACCGCTGGATATTGGTGGGGAGGCTTGAGGGTTTCCATCAAATAAAGCTCAGCGCCCACAACTTCTCCCAAAGAAGAAACACCTTGGACCATGCGACAGATGACAATCATCCAGGTGGCCGTAATGCCAATTTCCGCATAAGTGGAAAGATTGGCCACAATAAAACAGGTGGAGGCCATCATAAACATCGTGATCATCACAGTCGTCTTGCGCCCATAATTATCCCCAATCCATCCAAAAACCAAGGCTCCAACGGGCCTTAAAATAAATGTTGAAGAAAAAAGAGCGGCGGAAAGATAAGGCGTGAGATGGTGGTCTGAGGGGGGAAAGAAAAGGTCGTTGAGCACAACGGCCATATGAATATAGAGCATAAGATCGAAATTTTCCAGAAACGTTCCAAAACGAAGCAGGCCTATCGCATCCTTATCTTCTTTGTTTAATCCCTTAAATATACCCATTAAAACAACTCCTTTTGATTACAATGATTCATACTTTTTGTAAGGTAACACCCCAAGAATTTAAACTTCAAGGTGAATATTTTATTAAATTCCCTCAAACGAAGTATGGATGAGTCCCCTGGTACCCTGCTGAGTAACCTTCCTAGCAACCTGCTTAGTAACTTACCCGGTAACTTGTAACTCCCCTTGTAAGGGATAAAAAAATAGATTATTCTAGAGTCTCTAGTAACGCATTTTCAAGGGGAGAAATTATAAATGCACTATTTTTTGATTACAATGATTGTTTTAAGTTTAAACGATGCTGTATACGGATCTGGTGGGAGACGGAGTCTTTCAAGTCAATTTGAAAATCCTGAAGAAATCTCCAACAGTATTCCTTTAGAGAGAACGGAAAGTACAGAAACGGATACGGCAGGCCTTGCGTCTCCGGTGGTGCGTGCGATTAAAGGTCTAAAAGTAGACCAGCAAAAGATTGCCCTGGACTTAGAAAAAACTGAGAAAGAGTTGGCAAAAATAACGGAAGATATTCAACATGTAAGAGGGGATTTTGAAGAATTGGAAGAAAAAAGATATCTTCTTAAGGACAAGAAAAAAGCTGCCGAAAAAGCCATTGCGGATCTCAAAGGAGAACGCAGACCAAGGGGAGGGAGTGGGAATTATAGAGTTGGATTCCAGGAGGATACGGTGAGTTGGTTTAAATAAGAGGGTGTTCAAATAGATATTTTTATTTGACAAAACGTTAAATATTTGCCACAATGTAAATATATATCATTGATGAAAGGCAAATATGATGACGCAAGACTTTAAAATTTACGCACTGACCCTTTACGGTGAAGCCCGGGGAGAGATCGACAAAATCGGAATCCTAGGGCTTCAAGCCGTGGGACTTGTGATTCGCAACAGGCTTTACGCCGGGAATTTTGGGGAAACTTTGGAACAGGTTTGCAAAAAACCCTACCAATTTTCCTGTTGGAACCCCGGGGACCCGAATTTAAAACTCCTCGAGGATCCCAAAACCCTGGAAGACAAAACATTTCAGGTCTGCACAGATGTTTCTCACACGCTCCTGCGTCACAGAATCCAAGACTTCACCAGGGGCGCCACCCACTACCACGCAAAAGGCATCGCGCCCTATTGGACCAAAGACATGACCATGACCCTTTTGCTGGGGGATCATCAGTTTTACGGGTGAAGCTCATTCTATATGAACTTACACATAGCCATAAATCTCCTTGATAAATTCCCAAATTTGTTGTATACTCAAATCAAATCTAAAATAAGATAAAGGCACATTCATGTTACAAAAACCCATTAAATCCAATGACTTCCCCATCGGGATCAGTGATTTTAAAGAGGTTATCAAAGAAAAGTGCGTCTTGATTGATAAGACGCTTTTTGTCAAAGATATTATGGAGAATAAGGCCAAGGTGATTCTCCTGACCCGCCCCCGCCGGTTTGGGAAGACCATGAACATGTCTATGTTGGGGCACTTTTTAAGAATGGGGGGAGAGGATGTTTTTAAGGGACTCAAAATCAAGGAGCACGGTGAGTTTTGCAAGGAGTACCAAAACAAATACCCAGTGATTTTCTTGACCTTTAAAGACGTCAAATACGATGATTTTGGCATGGCCTACAGTGATATC
Organism: uncultured Alphaproteobacteria bacterium; assembly: GCA_903930075.1. Lineage (GTDB taxonomy): Bacteria > Pseudomonadota > Alphaproteobacteria > CAIYWZ01 > CAIYWZ01 > CAIYWZ01. The sequence continues at coordinate 3,160 of CAIYWZ010000119.1, forward strand.
AAAGGTATTCTAGCTGATCTTTACGGCAAGAACCGTGATTTACTCGAGGGGGATCTTTTGGATGAGCCTGAAAGAGAAA
>CAIYWZ010000120.1 GCA_903930075.1 uncultured Alphaproteobacteria bacterium
ATCCTTTGCGTTAACTTGAGGTGAAGTTATACAAAAGGCTTTTCTTGATTGACTTATGAGAGGATCATCTCTAAAATGCGAAGGTATTTTAAGTTATAAATCAAAAAACATAAGGAATTAGAGTTGGTATGTTAGAATCTATTCGTCATTTTTCAGGTACTTGGGTTGCAAAAATTATTTTGGTGTTTCTTATTTTGAGTTTCATGCTTTTTGGAGGATTCTCTGGAATTATTCGTGGTCTTGGGGCAAAACACTACAGGGCGGTTGTTGGAGGTGAGACGATTGGCATTCCTGAGCTTGAAAAAGCTGTGAAGCGAAGAATGAGATATATTCAAAGATTTAATGATAAGATTACCCCGCAGCAAATGATAGAAAGCGGTCTTGAACATTACGTTCTCATGGAACTTGTGAAGGATAAGTTGATCGATTTTGAAGTGGCAAAAATGAATATTTATGTTTCCGATGATCGCGTGAGGGAGTCAATTTATGCAAGTAAAAATTTTCGCACAGAAAATGGTGATTTTGATCATGAGATATTTAAAGCAATTGTGGCCAATGCAGGGTATACGGAAAAAGAATTCATGGATCAAAGCAGACGGGAAATTGGCCGAAAATTGCTTTTTGATTCGATATTAAACGGAGTCAGAGTTGCCCCTCTTTTTGCTGACATTATCTATGATTACCAGTTTCGTCCACGGGAAGCAGATATTGTCACAATACCTTTTGATAGTATAACTGTCCCACAGGCAGATGACCAGTCATTGGAAGCATTTTACACACAAAACTCCCATGAATTCCGCAAGCCTGAATCCAGAAAAGTTGAATATTATCTTTTGTCTAAAGAAAATGTTGAAAAGCTTAAAAATATTGAAGATTTACTCGCTTCAGGCAAAACGTTAAAAGAGGTTGCTGTGGAATTTGAGTTAAAACATCACACACTTGAATCCGTAGATAAAAATTCGGCAGATGCAATAGCCAAAGATCCTGCGTTTTTTGAAACTGCATTTTCCACAAATGAGCAAGAAGATTCTCAATTTTTTGAACTCAAAGATGAAAATTGGTGCGCGGTTCATGTGGATAAAATTAGGCCTTCTTTTGTTCCTGAATTTGCAAAAATTAAAACGGATGTTGTAAAACTCGAGAAACTGGGTCGCCAAAAACAACAGGCTGAAAAAATTGCAAGAGAAGGCGTTGAAGCGTTCAAAGAAAAAACACAAACTCTTAAAGCTTTTGCAGAAAAACATAAACAAAAAGTTGTAACATACAAAGATGTTGTCCGCGTTCCTAAAGACAAAAAAAAGTCATCACTTGCTCCGCAAATTCTTGAAAGAGTTCTTGCCATTAAGTTTGGAAGTTATGGTTTTATTGTTGCAACGGATCATGTGCTTGTTGTGTCTGTTCCGCGTCCATTGCAAAGGGATGAGGAGGCAAAAAAGAAAGATTTTGAATTTTTCCCTGACCGGGTTGATGACGTTGTCGGCAATGATATCATCGAAGCTTACCTCATCAATTTACAAAAACATTATGGGGTTGAGGTGGTCAAGTGAGACAAGAGTTGTTCCCAGCGATTACGCCCTATAACAGCGGTTATTTGAAGGTCTCTGATATCCATGAACTTTATTTTGAGGAATGTGGGAACCCAAAAGGAGTTCCCGTGTTATTTGTCCATGGGGGGCCGGGAGCGGGGATTTCTGAGTCGGCACGCAGATTTTTTGACCCTTTGTTTTATCGCATCATTCTTTTTGATCAAAGAGGCGCGCCAAAATCTAAACCTTTTGGAGAAATGAAAGAAAATAATACGTTTCTTTTGGTTGAAGACATGGAAAAATTAAGAAGGCATTTAAACGTAGAACATTGGCTTCTTTTTGGCGGTTCCTGGGGGAGTACGCTCTCTTTAACTTACGCTCAGCTTCACGCAGATCGTTGTTTGGGAATGATTTTGAGAGGTATTTGGCTCTTTAGAAAAGAAGATGTATCTTGGTTTTTTGAGGCTCCTGCCAAAATTTCCCCTGACCATTGGAAAAGGTTTATAGAATTTCTTCCAGAAAATGAACGCGGTGATTATTTTGAAAATTATTATCAAAGAATCATGCACGATGATCCAAAAATCCATATGCCCGCAGCAAATGCCTTTGCGCGTTTTGAAGCGGATAATTCAACGTTGATTCCAAGTGGCGCAACGGCAAGTATTGTCACAAATGAAAAAGCGTCTTTAGGGATTTCAAGATGTGAGATTTTTTATATGCGTAATAATCAGTTTGAAGACCCAAATTATTTAATGAACAATATACACAAATTAGCCCATGTTCCACTCACAATGGTTCATGGTAGGTATGATTATGTATGTCCGATAGAAGCTGCATTTTTGATTAAAGAGGCTTTGCCGCATTCAAAACTTGTTGTTATCAATGATGCTGGACATTCTGCATATGAACCTGGTATTAAGAGAGCATTGGTCGAAGCCACAGAAGAATTTAAACAACTATATAAGGAAAAAAAGTAAATGAGCGATTTTATGAAGGGCAAAAAAGGAATTATCATGGGGGTGGCCAACGATCACTCTTTGGCATGGGGAATTGCTGAAAAACTCGCAAGTCATGGCGCAGAACTTGGATTCACGTATCAAAATGACGTTTTGAAAAGCCGCGTTGAAAAGCTTGCCCAAACAATCGGATCGGATTTTTTACTTCCCTGTGATGTCAGAGACAATGATAGTATTGCAGGTGTTTTTAAAAAAGTAGAAGAAAAATGGGGCAAGATCGATTTCGTGGTCCATGCCATTGCCTTTTCCGACAAAGAAGAATTACGCGGTGAATACGCGGATACAACGCGCAATAACTTCATCCAAAGCCTTGATATTTCTTGTTATTCTTTTACTGTCGTGGCTAAAGAAGCCGGAAGAATTATGGACGAAGGTGGTTCCATGCTCACGCTGACCTATTATGGAGCTGAAAAAGCGATCCCTAATTATAATGTGATGGGCGTGGCTAAAGCGGCATTAGAATCGAGTGTGAGATATTTGGCTGTGGATTTTGGCCCCAAACAGATCCGGGTAAATGCGATTTCCGCAGGACCTGTAAGAACTTTGGCGGCATCGGCCATTGGTGATATCCGCAACCTGTTAAAAATTCATCAGGCAAATACGCCGCTACGCCGTAATACAACATTGGAAGATGTGGGAGGGGCAAGTGTGTTCTTATTGTCTGACCTAAGTTCTGGAGTGACAGGAGAAGTTCTTCATGTTGATTCAGGATACCATGTCATTGGTGGAACAAAAACCCCGAGTTCAGAAAGTTAATCGCAGTGAATATTATAAAATTTTTTAAAAAAGCATTCTATTACTGGACCATCACTCTTGGATCTATTGTCACACTCACGTGTTTGGGATTTTTGCTCATCGCGCCAAAGAAATATATACCTGTCCTTCCTAAGGCCGCCATTTTGAGTCTTGACCTTGATGGGCGGGATCAGAAGTTTTTTGGAAGAGCCAGTGTTGGAGATACATCCCTTTACGAAACGTCTGTGATGATTCAAGAAGCTGCAAAAGATGAAAATGTTAAGGGTATATTTTTAAAACTGACAAGCCTTTCTATGTCTTTTGCTCAAATTGGGGAGTTACAGGATGCTTTGCAAGAGTTTAAAAAAGCAGGAAAGAAACTTTATCTGTATACCAGTTCATTTGGTACCACAAAAGAGTATTATTTTGCATCCCTGTTTGATGAAATTTGTATGCTTTCTGTGGGAAATGTGGGGATTGCAGGGTTTCGTATAGAGGTTCCTTTTGCAAGAGCTTTGCTGGACAAATGGGAAATTAAGCCCAATTCTTACCATGCAGGGAAATACAAATCTTCTCCTGAAAGTTTCACAGAAACAGACTTTACGCAGCCGCACAGGGAATCTGCGTTATCCTTGCTTTCATCCATGGAAGAATGGGTCATCAAAGAAATTTCGGATTGGCGCAAAATAAGCGATGTTAAAACTTTTTTTGAAAAAGGGGATCTTGATGCCAAAGAGGCGTTGGAGGGAAAACTCATCACTGAATTGGGATATCTTGAATCCTTCAAAGATAAAATCTTGAAAATTCATGGTGAAGAGACTAAGTTTTTTTCTTCTAAAGATTATCAAATTATTTTAGATCAAAAAACGCTTCCCAAAAACACAAAGAAAATTGCGATTTTAATGTTGGCGGGTGGAATTGATGATGATCGTGGAAGTGTGCGCAATAATCCGTTAGAAGATCAGCGCGTTATTCGTCCGTCAAATGTTGCAAAACAGCTTAAAGAAATTCTCAAAGATGATTCTGTCCTAGGGCTGATTGTTCGCATTGATTCTCCAGGAGGAACCATTACAGCATCGGAGGAAATCTGGGCGCACTTAAAAGAATTTTCTAAAAAGAAGCCCGTTATTGCATCCATGGGGACTGTTGCAGCCTCGGGTGGATATTATATCGCCTCCGCGTGTTCTAAAATCGTCGCCCAGCCTTTAACGGTCACAGGCTCAATCGGTGTTTTTGGTGGCAAGCTCAATACCTCAAAATTCTGGGAGAATCTTGGCGTTCATTGGGGTGAAATTTATACCATGGAAAGTGCAACGCTGCATTCAACCAACCATGATTTTTCACCCTTCCAAGAAGAAAGACTTAAAAAAGGGGCCAATGATGCGTACAATATTTTCAAACAACGTGTTGCAGATGGAAGAAATTTGACGCTAGATGAGGTTGAAAAAATCGCTCAAGGCCGTGTTTGGACAGGAGTTCAAGCCCATGAGAGAAAATTGGTGGATGCCCTTGGCGGACTCAATGTTGCATTTGAACTTGCCAAAAAAGAGATCAAACTCCAAGAAAATGAAAAAGTCGAACTTTATCTGCATGCGCGTTCTATTGGTCTTTTTGATGTTTTTATGAATGTTTTAGGTTTTGACAACGAAGAGTTGGATCTGAATTTATCCTTGATATCTTCTTTTTGGAATATCTTTAATCCACAGATGTCAGAATTTAATGTGAAAGGATAAAGGAATCCATTGCAAAATCTTAAAAAATCTGTTATTGAAGATTCTTCATTACCTAATTTTAAAGAGGATTCTTATATGCAGCAGCAAGATCATTGGAAATCAAAGCTTAACCAAATTCCTTTAACTGTTTGGATGCTTGGCCTTATTAGCTTATTGATGAGCATTTCGTCCGTGATGATAACCATTCTGTCTCCTATTTTTATTAAAACTGTTTTTGGAGCAACGTATACCCTTGCTGCAACGATTGACGCTGTTGTGGAAGCCCTGTCCTCGTTTCTTAAGGTTTTTTCAGGAGCTATCAGTGATAAACTGAAGAAACGGAAGTTTTTGATTGTGATTGGGTATGGCGTAGGTATTCTTGTTAAACCATTTTTTGCGTTAGCTGATAGTATTAGTTGGATTTTTACCGCGCGTATTATTGATCGTCTTGCCAATGGTCTGCGTGATGCGCCACGGGATGCATTAATGGCCGATGCTGCACCTGCGCATATTAAGGGAAAGTGTTTTGGCCTGCGTGTGGCGATGGGATCTATCGGATCTTTACTTGGCGCGGCTCTTACAGTCTTTCTCATGCGAGGATGCTCCATGGATTTTAGAGACGTTTTTTGGTTTAGCGTTATTCCAGCAAGTCTAGCATTGCTTGTTTTGATCTTCTTTGTTAAAGATAAACACACGAGTTCTGAAATTAAAGTTGCTTCGGGGCCAGAGTTTCATTTAAGTGAAATTAAATCGTTACCGGGGGCATTTTGGTATTTTATTTTAATCGTTTTTGTTTTTATGCTGGGCAAAACATCGGAAAGTCTTTTGGTTTTGCGCACATTTGAAGTCGTGATGACCAGTGGGAATATGAGTGAGAATATTGGCTTTATTTGCGGGGTGATGATCCTCATGAACCTTGCATATTCAGCTTCAGCCTATCCTATGGGAAAAGTTTCAGATGGTTTTGATCGGCGCATTTTCCTCTTTTTAGGAGGAGGTGTTCTGATTTGTGCAAATCTTCTCTTGGCTTTTAGCTCAACAACTGTCTCAGTTGCTTCTGGCGTTGCCTTGTGGGGGTTGCATATGGGGATTGTGCAGGGGTTATTCGCATCCATGGTTGCAGAACGCACGCCTGCGCATCTTAAAGGGACGGCGTTTGGAGCCTTTCATTTGGTGTCAGGCCTTGCTGCAATTATCGGCGTGCCAACATCTGGATACCTTTGGCAACATTATGGAGCGGAGTATTCGTTTTTGGCTGAAGTTGCAGCTGTGTGCCTTGCTCTCATTTTTGCAATTTTTCTTCCAAAATATAAAGAAAAATCTTTTATCCCCTCTTGAATTTTCCATTTAGGAGCACTATCTATGAATTATAAGGAAAGTGTTTTTAAATGAAAAATGAAGAGGGAATCAAAATGAGATATACATATATTATTTTAGTTATGACAAGTTGTTTGGCATTAAGCATCTGTTTTCAATGCTGTAAGAAGCCTTCGGGTCAAAGTTATACACAATGTTCTACAAAAATAGAGAAAAAGGATTGTCATAAATATGGATTCTGTTCCTTCCCTTGAGTTAAAGCCCTTAATTGGGCTTTCTAAGGATCAATTACTTGCGATTTTGGTGGGTGTGCCTAAGTTTCGGGCTACGCAAATTTGGAATTGGATTTATTTTCAAGGGGTTGCATCCTTTGATCAAATGACCAATTTGCCTAAAGATTTGCGTGAAAAATTAAAAGAAAATTATTCCATTGAAAGACCGCAGATTTCAAACCATCAAAAATCCATGGATGGAACACAAAAGTGGCTTTTGAAATTTCCAGATGGTCAGGAGATTGAAACGGTTTTCATCCCGGAAGATTCAAGGGGGACTTTATGTGTTTCCTCTCAGGTTGGATGTACGCTGACGTGTAAATTCTGTCATACGGGAACTCAGCTTTTGGTGCGTAACCTCACCGCTGCAGAAATCGTTGCCCAGGTTATGGTTGCAAGGGATTTGCTCGAGGATTGGCCGACCAAAACAGAAAATCGAAAACTGACCAATATTGTGTTTATGGGGATGGGCGAGCCTCTTTATAATTACGAAAATGTAGCGCAGGCATTAAAAATTATCATGGATGAAGATGGCCTATGGTTTTCTAAAAAGAGAATTACGCTTTCAACTTCTGGGGTTGTGCCGATGATTGAGCAATGTGGGAAGGAGCTGGGTGTGAATTTGGCGATTTCTTTGCATGCGCCCAATGATGACCTAAGAACCAAAATTATACCGCTCAATAACAAATATCCCCTTAAGGAATTGATTGATGTTTGCAGGAATTATCCAGGCACTGAAAAAGGGCAAAGAATTACGTTTGAATATGTGATGCTCAAAGACGTTAATGACTCTGAATCCCACGCAAGGGAACTCATTCGTCTGATTAAGGGAATCCCTTCTAAAATTAATTTGATTCCCTTTAACCCCTGGCCAGGTTCGGGATTTGAAAGGTCAACTTCGGCAAGAATTAAAGAGTTTTCTGCGCTTTTAGAAAAAGCAGGGTATGCATCCCCTATAAGGCGTCCACGGGGAGAGGATATTTTGGCGGCATGCGGGCAACTGAAATCCGAATCAAAGCGTGTTGTCAAACATAAACGAGATCCTTTTGACTTTGAGAAAGCAAATATATCGTGATCATCGCAATTGACGGCACAGCAGGGGTAGGGAAGGGGACGTTGGCCAAAGGTTTAGCTGAAGCTTTAAATCTTGCTCTTTTGGATACGGGGCTTTTATATCGAGCTGTTGCCTATGAAATGAGGTCCCAGGGTATAAGCGAGGATGATGAGATAGGAGCTGAACTCACCGCAAAAGAGTTAAGTTTAGAAACTCTCGATCATCCGGAGTTACGTACCCCTGCAATTTCGCTTATGGCGTCAAAAATTAGTGCGTATAGAGGTGTAAGATCAGCTTTAATAGACTTTCAAAGGGAATTTGCCCATCATCCTTCTAAAGGGTATTCTGGCACCATTCTTGATGGTCGTGATATCGGAACGGTGGTGTGTCCGGGGGCAACGTTTAAATTTTTCCTCACGGCTTCTGCCCAAATACGAGCACAAAGACGTCATAAGGAGATTCTCGCAAACAAACAATTTATTGAGTTTGAGGAGCTTTTAAGGCAAATGGAGCTACGCGACCTCCAGGATGCAACACGGGCTATTGCTCCCTTAAAACCAGCCCAGGATGCACATATTTTAGATACGGGCTTTTTGAGTCCAGCAGAGGTTCTTGAAAAGGCCTTGTCTATTATTCGCGTAAAATCAATTTAGCGTTTTATTTTGGGAAACCGCTGGGGCAATATTGATCAAAACCCATATCGGATTGTCCGCGTAAATGCTTTTTGAAAATGTCCACAGGTCAATGACTTCTTCTGTGCCTTCACTTTTCCCATTTTGAACGATCGTCTGCGTTGATTTAAATTGTACAATAATTTCAGCGATTGATACATTTAAAGAGGCATCTATGATCTGCGCATCCAAAATTTGTTCAAGTTTGAGTTCAATATTTGCTTCCCGGTCTCTGATGGCCGTTTTAAATTTATTCATCACATCCGTGCTGATGAAATCTTTCACGCCTGACATGTCTTTACCGGTAAAGGCAAGGACAATCATTTTAAAGGCTGTTTTTGCCCCTTGAACAAAGTCCTCTGGGTCAAAATCTGCATCTTTCTTCATAATTGCTTCAAGAGTTCTCATTAAGATGGGGTCGACCACGGTTCCAGCGGCTTCATCCCTGTTTTTGGGGAAAATAATCACCTGGGCCGTATGATCAGAATGCGCCGCATTGCGCCTTTGTTCATCTTCATCATCGGTTGTCCCTAAAATGCTGATATAGCGATAAAATATCAAGGCAGCAATGACCGCAAAGATTAAAACATCAACTGGAAGACTATTCATTTTACTATTCTTTCTCCAAAGATTAGAAGTTGGTGGGCCCGGCAGGATTCGAACCCGCGACCAAACCGTTATGAGCGGTCTGTTCTAACCAGCTGAACTACAGGCCCAACTTCTATCCTTGACATTACTGATTATTTTCATTTCGTCAATATTTTTATGATTTTATTTAACATTAATATGATTAAAAAAGGTTTAACGGGGAAATATTTTTTAAAAATAGCAAAAATTTGACCCAAAGTTTTTATTTATGATTGTTGAGAGTTATGTTTTTCAAGCATTCCTCAAGCTTGCATTCACACTCTAAACTGTTGCCCTTGACCAAAATGACTCTGGTGCGAACGACAGAACGGTGGTCATCGTCTTCAGTGCCTTGAGAGTCGGGAGGAAATACAATACCTCCGGCTAAATTTAATGGTGTTTTATGGAAAGGAACTTGAGATGGAATATGCGTTTTTAAGCCGGCCTGAAGGCGAAATACTTGTTCTCGAAGGTGAAACTTAAAACTTTCTTCTATAACGTCAGAAATATGATGTCCCCCGCTTCTGGCTGCTGTTTCACAGAACATTGTCCTTCCATCTTCAGGTTGAAAAACTTCTAAATGGGAGGCTATATAGGGTATGGTAGGCATTGCATCAGAAACTTTGTGCCCAAAATGAATTAAATCATCCGTAAGAGAATTTTCTGGAGAAAGTGTATAATCTCCCACGGTATGATTTTGGGTGGAATCAATGGGAGGTCTTGTATATTTAAATGGATAGGTCCACAGTGGGCATCTTTCCCCAATAATGGAATCGATATGATACATGGGGGCATTTATGAATTTTTGTGCAATCAAGGTGGGGGTTTCATAAATCTTGCTTAAATATTTTCTCGCATCTTTCCTGAAAAATTCATCTAATTGTTTTTTTGATTTTAAAATATACGTATCTTTACAAGACACACCAAATATTGGCTTAAGAACCAAAGGGGGTGAAAAAGAACCATCTTCATTTTTTTTAATATGTTTATTCACAAAAGCCATAACCTCAAAAGTATTGTTAATAAGTGCAAATTCTGGTATAGGGATATCTTTTAGTTTCATGCACTCTAACATATGTTCTTTGCTTCGGTAGGGAAGGATCTTTTCTAAATCTATGGCGCCATGTTGTATTCCGCGTAATATATCATACTCGTGAAAAAAAAGAATTTTAGCATCTTTGAATTCACCAACGCGAACCTGCTTGATCTCCTTATCTACATCTGTCGCTTGATCCTTAAATCTTAATGCTGGAGGTGGCGGATTGTATTGAGCAACAGGGATAATCTGACGGTAGATTTCACAGCGAGGATTATTTTCTACATTGTTTTTTGGAGCAATGATAATCATATTTTTAGGATCAATTTCTGGTAAAATCTGAGTAAAATTGATTTCACGCGTTTGGTCAGGATCGTAATAAAAGCCATGGGGGGCAAGAATAAGAATTTTAGTGTCTAAATATTCTCCTGTTTGAATTTCCGATGCAGATATACTTGTCTTTACAGAAAAAACAATCATCACAAGAATCTGGAAGGTTTTAATCAATTGTACCATTCTCTTCTCACTTCTTCGTATGCGGTTATCTGTTTCCAATCAGATAAAGGGACCATTTCTCCATTGGGCTTACGGGCCATACGGCAAGATTCAGTTATGATCCTGTGTATTTCCCGAAAAATCGTTTTTCTTTCCCAAAGGCCCCAAATAGAACGTGAACCGCCTAACCCATGCTGTTCTGTTCTCGCCTCTTCTACTCTTGTCCTCGTTTCTTCTATAATTGGCCAGTTTTCTGTATACATGTAAGATTCACAGTAGGGAGACCTATCTGGACGGTCATATGACTTGAGGATTTTAAATGTGACGATCAACTCAGTTCCTGCATCTTGTCTGCTGTCTTCAAAAGGGCCAGCTTCCGAACACAAAATATAAGGAGAGGTTGTCACCATATGTTCCCCCAAAGAAATTTCTTCATCCTTGTACTGTGCAATATAGGTAACCATCTTTGTAGATAGATGGGCGTTATCATCGTGAATATAACGATGGGAAACTGGGACAATCGGTATGATCGTTTGATCACTTTCAACGGTATGATCTTCAAAATTGATTGTGGAAATATCGGGAGTTTGAAGAAAGCGATTTCCTAATATCTCGGTTCTAGGCAGGGGGTGTGCGTCTAAAAATTGTGTTTGCTCATCATCATTGATTTTATACGCAACAGCAACAGGGATTTTATTAAGATTCTGATTGTTTTCTTGAATTATTACATGGTTGGTGGCTTCTGAATCTTGTTCTATCAAAAGAAAAATCTCTGCGCTTTTAGCTGGATTCAAACTTTTTAAAGCTCGTGCTGCTTGGATTCGATCATTTCTGCCGAGGTTTAAATCTTGTGCTATCGAAAGAAAAGCTTCTTCACTCTTAGAAGAATTTAAACTTTTTAAAGCCTCTGCTGCCTCCATTCTTTCGAATCCTCCGAGGCGTCGATCCTGGACTATCGAAAGATAAGCATCCTCGCTTTTAGAGGGGTTTAAACTTTTTAAAACGTGTGAGGCTTTTATTCTCTCGAATCCTCCGAGGCGTCGATCCTGGGCTATCAAAAGATAAGCATCCTCGCTTTTTGAAGGATTTAAACTTTTTAAAGTATCCGCGGCTCTGATTCTCTCAAATCCTTCGACGTGTAAATCCTGGGTTATCGAAACATAGGCATCTTCGCTTTTCAAAGGGTTCAAACTTTTTAAAGTATCTGCGGCTCTGATTCTCTCAAATCCTTCGACATGTAAATCTTGGGCTATCGAAAGATAGGCATCTTCGCTTTTCAAAGGGTTCAAACTTTTTAAAGTATCCGCGGC
>CAIYWZ010000121.1 GCA_903930075.1 uncultured Alphaproteobacteria bacterium
CCCACCTCCAAATCCAAGGCTAAAGCTAAACGCCATTGACACCCCTTTTATTCCCTGGGCTTAATACATTTTTAATGATTTCTTGAAAAGATGCTCATAAAATAAACTTTATTTTTTATTGAAATTATAATATAAGTGTAACAATTGGTCCAAGGTTACGCCTGCGTGGTCTGGTTATTCTTCAAGCAAAATATTGGAGCTCAAAGTTGAAGAACATTGTGTTAAGTTCTTGTTAAGAAAAATAGAATATAAGTTAAACAAAGGAGTTCAGTGAAGAACATGAAATTATCTCGTATTTTGATTTGGAGTATCCTGTTGATATCGGGGTGCGATTCGCCCAAAATGATCGTGCAGCCGCCGGTGGAAAAAACACAGCCAGAGATTCCCGCCCCTGCAATTCTTCCCCAAGGGGAGATGACCAAAGTGGGGCTTTTATTGCCGCTTTCGGGCTCTTCAAAGGGTATTGGGAAGCAGCTGTTAAACTCTGCCCAGTTGGCGCTTTTTTCGTTTTCTGATCACAAACTTGAGCTTTTGCCCAAAGATACGAAGGGAGAGCCAGGAGTTGCCCTTGAGCAGACAAAAGAGCTCTTAAATGACGGGGTAGAGTTGATTTTAGGCCCGTTGTTTGCGGTGGAGGTGGATGCTTTAAAGGGGCCTGCCCTTGCCAAAATGGTGCCTATTGTGTCACTGACGAATAATGTGGATAAAGCGGGGCAGGGGGTTTTTGTTTTTGGATTTTCACCCGACATGAGCACAGATGCTATTTTAAATTTTGCCCGTAAAAAAGGATACCGCAATTTTGCAGCACTTTTGCCTTCAGGTCCCTTTGGAAAACGTTTAGGGGAAAGCCTTTTGAAATTTTCTCAAAATAACGAGCTTCCAGAGCCCATCATCATCTACAGTGACCAAAATTCTAGAAGCTGGGAATTTGAGCTGGAAAAGCTTAAAACCCAAAAGGTCCAGGTTCTTTTTGTGCCAGAAGGAGGCGCAAAAGTCATTGAAGTTGCAACCTATATGAAGGAAACGGGCCTGTCCCACATCCGGCTTTTGGGAAGCGGCCAATGGGACGATCCGGTTGTGCTCAGCAGTCCGATTATGCAAGATGCCTGGTATCCAACCACGCGCAAAGGCCAAAGGGAGTGGTTTAACAAAAAATATGAAGAAACCTACGGGGAAAAACCCCAGCGTCTTGCAAGCCTTGCCTTTGATATGGTCTCTTTGGCGATTGTGCTTAGTAAAGATTCAAACGGCGGCCAGCCTTTTACTTACCAAACCCTCATTCGCCCCCAAGGGTTTAGGGGTGTTGAAGGCCTGTTTAAAATCACCCCGGATGGCACGACTCAAAGGGAGCTCTCCATTTTCCAAATCAACCTTGACGGTGTGAAAGAAATCGGGGTTGGTCAGAACTAAAAATATTTTATTTATCTCTTGAATTTTTTGTATTTTGTTCCCATATATAAAAAGAGCGAAATGCAATATAAAAAAGGAGACTTGACTTATGCAAAAACTGACCCAGATATTATCCGTATTAACCATATTTTTGTTTTCTCAAAAGAGCCCAGCTGCAGACCTTGATGGCCAGATGCCGTATTATGAGATCAATGTAGAAAATATTAAAAACTTTGAAACGGCTCTTGAGGATTATAAAAGAACATCAACGAGAAAAATACCAAACCATTTTCCAGGGTCCAGGATGGAGACTCTTGACGCAAAATCTATGAATATTCCAATGGAATCTTTATATGATCTTTATGCTGATTTTCCCCTCGAAAAGAAGCCTGATTTTAAAGCAATTCAAGCAGCAACCTCGTCTCATCATGAGAATGAAAAAAATGCAATTATATTAAGTTTATTGACGCATGAGCAAGGGGATATCTTTTCCAAATTTCTTGAAAGTGCAGAAGAAAAGCGCCGCTTGGCAATTGACATTTTAGGGAATGTTGATTTGATCCCAATTAAATTATGGATCGATCGATTTATTTTACAGATGCCCTGGAGCTTGAAAAGCCCTTCTTTACCCGATTTTTTTAAACCTTTATCTGATGATCAAAGAGAAACAATTTTTCAAATCATGAAAGAAACCGATTTCTTAAAGACAAATATTGAAACAGTCCTTGGATATTCTTACTCACAAGCATTTGCTGCAAAAGCATTTTTGGAAAACAACCCCGGGGTTCACACCCTTGTTCTTGGATGCGGTTGTTCCATTCCAAAATGTATACAAGGATATGGTGCAACCTGCCAAGAAATACACCATGTTTCAAAGGGGGAAATGACAGCATCTATACCTGATCAGTATAGTCAGTATGAAAATGTTTCAGATGTGATAGGAGATGTAAACTCACCTCATTTTTGGGAAGGGATACGTCAAGGATTAGCGGGGAGGAAATTCTCGACAATTAAAGATCATAGTTATTATCCGATCTCAACTGCCTTTGTTGTTATGGATTCTATCAGGTCAGTTTTACAAGAAGGGGGGGTATTGGAAATTGTGATACATGACTCTTCTGTAGAAAAGATTACAGCTGTGTTTAAAAAATATTTTGAACTGGTATCTTTAGAACCTTGGATATCCTTTGATGGACGTCAGGTGCGTCATGGCGCAGGAACATTTCGTGGGAATACTTCCCCAGGTAGTTTGATGTCAAAAGCAATACTCAGACGCAAATAAATTCTTTAAATATGGGTGGAATCTATTTCCCCCACATTCTGGTAAAACTATTTCCCCCACATTCTGCCCAGCAAGTTGTCCTTTAGAAAAAAGGTATGAAAAACGGCCCCTGCAATATGTAAGAAAAGGGCGACAATAAAAAGATATCCACAAATTTCATGCGTTTGGTGGGCATATTTCCCCACCATAGGGGAGAGCAAATCCTTTGGTAAGGAAGAGATGATGGTTGTCCCAAAAATGGCCAAACTCCGCCCGCTGGCAAGGGTCATGGCGATGCCGCTTAAGGGGAAGATAAACATCAAACCATAAAAAAGATAGGTATTGATTGTATATAAAATCCTTGAAAACAGGGGGAATTTTTCACCAGAAGGGGATCTTTTGTTCAAGATACGCCATAAAACCCGCAAAATGGCGATACATAAAATAAGAATGCCGATGCTTTTATGGGTGCCCATCACCTCGCCCCTGCTTTCCTGGGGGATAATATGATTTGCAAGCAGAACCCCCACCGTCCATAAAATGACCATCATCAGGGCCATCACCCAGTGAAAAGTTCTTGAAATGATCCCATAACGCTGTTTCGTGTCCACAATTTCCATAATTTTTTACCTCCTTTTTATATTTTTATATATTAACTGTATCGTGAAAATCTTAACAAAAGATGAATGCAAAAATCACGTGTCATCTCTAGGGATAGAGTGGCAATGAACCTATTGCCAATGACTTTTTCTTTGTAATCTTCCTGTGTTATCTGGTATAATGGATCCATTCTAACATAAGTAAAGGCGGACATAAAAATGACCACATCAAAGGAAATCTACATCACCCGAGAAATTGAAAGCTGGATGAAGGTTCAATCCCAGAATTATCCCATCATGTCCATCATGGGGCCACGGCAGTCAGGGAAGACGGAGATGATCCGAAAATATTTTCCCCAATTGCCGTAC
Source organism: uncultured Alphaproteobacteria bacterium (assembly GCA_903930075.1). Taxonomy (GTDB): domain Bacteria; phylum Pseudomonadota; class Alphaproteobacteria; order CAIYWZ01; family CAIYWZ01; genus CAIYWZ01. The sequence goes on from CAIYWZ010000121.1 coordinate 3,619, forward strand.
TTTGACCTCGAGCAAAAAGAAACGCGTAAAAAAGTTCTTGAAAACCCCGATCAATTTGTGCGGGAGAATTATATGGATGGGGTGGTTTTCGATGAGTTTCATTATGTTCCGGAGCTGACCGAAATTCTCAAAACCGTTTCCGACGAAATCCGTCATGAATTCCGAAAGGAAGGAAAAACAGCCGTTCCAACGCGGTTTGTTCTGACCGGATCCCATAACTATCTTATAGATGAGCATATCAAAGAGACCATGACAGGGCGTGTTGCCATCATTAAACTCTTACCCTTTACCCTTCAAGAATCGGGCTGTAAAGACCCGTTTGAGGCCATGTATAAGGGCGGTTACCCAATTCTTTATGTGAATGGACAGACTCCCCCAACCTTTTTCCCTGGCTATGTTTATAACTACCTGGACAAGGAAGTGCGATATATTCACGGTATCAAAGATCTCTTGAAATTTGAGGAATTTATGCAAATCTGCGCATCTTTGGCCGGAAATTTCTTTGATTACGAAACCGTGGGCTCGGCCCTTGGTTTAAAACGTGAAACTCTGGACGCGTGGCTGATGGTTTTATATTCGAGCTACATTATTTTCTTTGCCAGGGGGTACAACAAAAGTGTCATGAAACAAATGAATAAGGGACATAAACTTTATTTTTATGACACAGGCCTGTGCGCCAGTTTGATGGAAGGAATCACAAGCTCTGGAGACATCCAAAAAGATCCAGATGCCAGGGGAAATCTTTTTGAAAACCTTGTATTTTCAGAAATTTGGAAGAAAAATTTTATCAAAGGGCGTCACCTCAATCCCGCTGACTTTTGGAACATCACCGGCCGTGGCGGTTATGAAATTGATATGATCATGAAGCGCGCAGGTAGACTTAAAGCTATAGAAATCAAATCTAGTGACACGTTTCACTCCAGGTGGTTTGACAACATGCAAAAGCACCCGGACCTACAGGCTGCCGATAAATTCGTCGTCTACACGGGGCCTACCATGGACGTTGAAGGGGGCAGGGCCTTAAATTTTTGTGACCTGGACCAATTGTTTTTGGCTTAGGAGTTTCCCCCTTTTTTCCTTTGTCAAAACTCCATATTTTATGGTATAATATTTTATTAAACAGCAGATAAGGTAGCATATAAAATGACATCTAAAGAAATCTACATCACCCGAGAAATTGAAAGCTGGATGAAGGTTCAATCCAAGAATTACCCGATCATGTCCGTCATGGGCCCACGCCAGTCGGGGAAGACGAAGTTGATTCGCTCTCTTTTCCCACACCTTCCCTATTATGATTTGGAAAGAGAGGCAATTTTTAAAATGATCTCCAAAGATCCGGATCAATTTGTGCGGGATAAATGCATCGATGGGGCAATTTTTGATGAATTTCATTATATTCCAAAACTGACTCAAATTTTAAAAACCGTCTCCGATGAGCTCTTAACGGCCGCGAACAAGGAAGGCAAAACAGCCCTTCCCACCCGCTTTATTTTAACCGGGTCCCACAATTATCTCTTTGACGAAAACATCATCGAAACCATGACAGGAAGGGCTGCAATCATCAAACTTTTGCCCCTGACACTTCAGGAGTCAGACTGCACGGATGTATATCAGGCCATGTATAAAGGTGGCTACCCGATTTTATATGTGAACGGTCAGACGCCACAGACCTTTTTCCCCCCCTACATTCAAAATTATCTCGAGAGAGAAGTTAGAACCATTCATGGTATAGGAGACCTGCGGACATTTCGTAAATTCATGCAAATGTGCGCGTATTTGAGCGGGAATTTTTTTGATTATGAAACCGTTTGCAGGACGCTCGAGATCAAGAAAAAAACAATCGATAAATGGCTCAATATTTTATACGCCAGCCACATCATCTTTTTTGCCTCCCCCTATTACAAAAGCACAATGGCCAAATTTGCCAATAAAGACAAAATGTATTTCTGCGACACCGGTCTTTGCTCTGCACTCATGGATATCGAATCGCCTTTAGACATCGAAGAAGACCCCGCCGCCAAGGGGAAACTCTTCGAAAACCTTGTATTTTCCGAAGTTTGGAAGAAAAGTGCCATTCAGGGAAAATACCTCGACCCCGCCTCCTTTTGGAACGTCCAAGGTGAAGGCGGATATGAAGTGGACATGGTCATGCAAAAAGCCGGAAAAATAAAAAAATCCATTGAAATTAAAGCCGGCGATAAATTTGATCCCCATTGGTTTGACAATATGCAAAAGCACCCCGATCTTGTGGCCGCGGGGAAATTCGTCATCTACACGGGCCCCACGATGGACGTGGAAGGGGGCAGGGCGCTGAATTTTACGGATCTTGACCAGTTGTTTTTATAGCAATCAAAAATGAAAAAAAGGGAGGGAAGGCAAACACCTCCTCCATTTATGGAATCAAACTTGCCCGGATATTATTCATGCACCTTTGTTCATATTCGCTAAGTTCCATCTGATCGCAAGCGGCTGTTAACTCAGCGCGCACACTTTCACTTAAGTCAAATTTTACAAGAAACGCCAAGAAATCCAACTTTGTGTCCACCGTAGATTCTGGATTTTCAATATTTTCCAAAGCAACCTTGATCATAAATGCTTTATTTTTTTTATCTACATCGATTTTAAAAAGGCGTTTCAAAATAGTTTTAGAATGATATTGCCAAATATTCTTCGTTTCCAAAATTTTTAAATACACATCCACCAAGATGTCTTTGGGCAAAGTTTCTAACTTCTTTAAAAACCGATCAAAAACATCCAGGTGAAGATTATCTTCGTAACGCAAAAGAACCTGGTTTAAAAATGCCATATCTTTTTCAGCTTTAAGAAGTTCAGCTAAAGCGTTGTATTTTTGCCATATGACTACATCAGGGTGACCTACGATCTCTTCATATCTTTGCTTTATAGATGCATCGTAGGGAATAAACTTTAAAATTTCATTCAAAACAAAAGGTTGGTTATGTATACTTTTCTCTTCATTTAGAACACGGATAGCTTCACCGTTGCGCTCTCCATTTGTAAACCCCCTAAATATGTCCAAAAGTTCCGCTCTATCATAAAAGAATAACACTGAATTTCCCGCCGTAGCTAAAGACAAATCCGCCACTTTTTCCTTTATATGGGGATTTAAAAATTTAAATTGTCTTATTGCACGCAGAGCTTTAAGTTCCATCATCCCAGGTGTGAGCTCAAAACTAAAAACCAAATGAGCCAATCTATTTTGAGTCTTCACATCCAGATGCAGAAAAGAAAGAGCTTCAATAATTTTAAGTTTATAATGAATATTCTCATTTGAAGAAATGAGTTGTTCAAAAATTTTGACGTATTCTGCAGCTTCTTCTGCAGTGATTAAGTTTGAAATAAGCTTTATGGCGCTTAATCGACAATCTAAGTATTCTTGAGTATTGTTTATCATATGTGTGTAAAACTTACAAACTTCCGTTTTTAAGGGGTCTTCCAATTTTTGTGAGATAAACCGTGAAACCAGATCACTATAAACAGACTTCATTTTCAGTTTCTCCCAAACCTTCATCAAATCACGGGCAGCTAAATCGAATGAAAGAGCGGTCTTAAGAGGAATATCTCCACAGGAATGGTTCTCAAAAACAAAATCTACCGCAAGATGCGTTTTCTGTTTCTTTTTAAAATGTTCATCAAATTTTATATCCTTGAGATCAATTAAAGCATCCATTCGGGTCTTGGGGTAAACCGATTTATCAAAGAGAATCGCAAAGCGGCCAAAATGATCTAAATCCGTATCTGGCCAATTCTTTGCATAAGCTTGGTCACCCCGATGTGCCGCCGCTAAGACTTTTTCATAGGGCCGTTTAGAAAATCTTGTTGTGTCAGGGATCATATTCAAAATCTCCGGGGTTCTATCGGGCAAATGAAACGTTAAACTCAGCGGCAAAAACCTTAGACTCATCTTATTGAAAGACTCCTGAAATTCTACTTCAGTCTTGAAGTTAAACGGCCAAAGCCAGCGGGATTTTACATTTTTATGCAATCTTTTATTTGTTTGAGCCAAGGCACACAAGTCATCAAATGTGGAATATTCTGTTATTTCGTCTTGAACTCCGGGCGTTTCCAAAACTACATGCAGATCTGGACCACTTCCCAAAACTGGAATTTCCATGAATGCAACCACCCCTAAAAGCATGTATTTCAATTTTTTCCTGATCATTTGAATAACTCCTTTTTTACACTTGGTTTTTCATCATTATAAGTCTATGTAAGGGGTGCTTCAAGAAAAATTAAGATTAAAATCAACTATTGTTGAGGCCATAATTCCCCATGTACCATGACAAAATAAATCAATCTTTGCCTAAAAAACAACCATTTTTAAATTGCAAAATCTCCTGAATTATGATATATATAATCATGGAGCAGTTTTTAAGAGAATGACGCACAAAATGATAGACTTAGAAGGACAGATTTTTGGTAAGACCACCGATGATCCTCTTTTTAAGCGGGTTTTGAACGAGGAACATCTGCGGTTATCGTTTTTTAAGGCTTTTTGCCTGACC
>CAIYWZ010000122.1 GCA_903930075.1 uncultured Alphaproteobacteria bacterium
AGGCAATCCAATATTCCAAGCAATCCAAAAAGCAACGGCTTAATGATTACATACCTGGGGAGTTACCCTTTTTTACCCCTAATTTTTATTTTTTACTTGATTTTTTATCTAAAATTCATTATATAAATTCTAGTTATGGAGGAAATCATGAGAAATATTTTTTTAGCTGCAACCTTTTTATTCTCAAGCACTGTTTTTGGATCTTGGGGTTTTTTGGATCCTTATATAAACCGTGAAATTATCTCTTTTCAAACCTTTGAAGATCGCTTATCTTGGGGACTGGCGAATAAAAACTATTATACGACCGTCAGATCTGCCGGAAAAATGGGAGGTCTAAAAGAAAGAATTCTTGCCCTTGTGATCGATCCAAATAACGCCCCGGAACCTTGGATTTTAAATCTTTTTGGTGAAATGGACGGGATTTTTTCTATTAAGAGTGATCCAAACGCCCGTCTTTCTTGGTCCAAAGGATTTCATCGTCTGGAACGCCTGACCCCGTTTATTCCTTATTCACAATTGAATGAACTGCTTCAAGACGCCAGCCATTACAAAATCAGTTTTGAGGAAAAGGCTCAGATTGCAAGCTCTTTAAAACCTTTACTGGTACATCAAAATGCCCCCCAGTTTCCTCGAACACCATTGATAGAGTTATTACATTCCATCGTCATTGGCCCTACAATATGGAAACCATCTCATACCTCTATCATTTATGAAGCAACCCAGATTTTAACTTCCATGAGTCCGGGAGGGGAAATTGTTGCAGCCAGAGGTTGGATTAATCTTATAGAAAAAGACAAAAACTATGAAGATGAAGCTTTTGCGGCTATGATCCCTATGGCAGATGTATTGGCGCAAGTGTATATCAGTCAAGAAGCATATCCAGCATTGCTTGGTAGCGCGCAGAAAGCTTTGAAGTTTCTTTCTCAAAGAGATCAAACATGCCAGAGTGTTTATGAAAACGCATTAAGGAACGCGCAGGCCCAAAAAATAGTTAAAGAGATTGATCGTTATTTTGATGCTTATTCACGATCAGAAAACATAGAAAAATTTAAAAATGGGGTATCTATTCTAAGTTTATTAAAGACAGCTCATGCATTCATTCTTCAACAGGAGAAATATGGTGCGATTTTGAATGAAATGAAGATGTATGTGGCCGAAACAATTGAAAAGGTATTACTTGGAACAAATCAGGGGGATGTGGGATACATGGGGCAGATGATGAAAATTGATCCACAATCTGAGTATAAAGATCGTTGCATTCAAAGTCTGTTGACTATACTGACACAAGCCAAAATGTATCAAACAAATTATAATAGTCATCTTGAGTATGAATATGGTGGGGAACCTCTCAAAGCCGCTGAAGTCTTGTTTGATATTGGATTTGACCTGTTACCTTATAAAGAAAATATTGAAAAACTTAAAAGTGATGAGTATCTGCGTCGAGGTGCTGAGAAACTGTTGGGAAAAATCTAAACGCTTTTTACATCAAAAATATGTGAATCACGTTTCCCAAAAATTTATTTAAACTTGTAGGCTGAATTAATCCTCTCTTAAACTTTCCTATGTTAAAACAAAATATGGAGGGTTTTAACAAGTGAAATGGATTGTGGATTATGGGTTACTGGGGAGTTTTGAGCGGCAGGAATTGCTGTTTCATAAGGTTTTGCCGTTTTTTTTGGAAGGCGCGCATATCTTTGTGTTTGCCCTCCATGAACGTTTAAGTTTGGAGCAGGAGGATTTTTTGGAGGGGCTTTTTCCGTCCAAAATTCCTGTGATCATGAAGGCGGAATCCATCGAGGCTTTGCAGGATTTGTATGATGATTATAAAGGATTTGAGACGATTCCTGGTCTTGCAAACATGATTTTTTACCAAGGAATTTGTCAAAGAGCCTCGGATATTCATTTTGAACCGTTGGAGACATCGGGGCGCATTCGTTTGCGCATTGATGGGGAGCTGTATACATTCAAAGAAATTCCCCTTCATATTTGGAAAGGTCTCATTAACCGGATCAAAATTCTCTCAAAGTTGCGTCTGGATGAGACAAAACGCCCCCAAATGGGCCGCCATAGCGTTTTTTTTCATCATAAAGAAATTGATCTGCGTTTTTCCTCCCACCCCACCATTTTTGGAGAATCGATCGTTGTGCGGATTTTAGACAAGCATTTAAAGCCGCTGAATCTCCAGGAATTAGAATTTGAGGAGGGGTTTTGCAGGGAACTGAGCTCTTTATTGAAAATTCCCTATGGTTTGATCATCTTCACGGGCCCCACGGGTTCTGGAAAAACAACTACTCTTTTTGCGCTCCTGAATCAACTCAACACGCCTGCCATCAACATCATGACGCTCGAAGACCCCGTGGAATATATTTTGGAAGGCGCCAAGCAAACGGAAATTAAGCCAGGGACCTTGGAGGAATTCAATGAGGGGATACGCTCCATTTTACGCCAAGATCCGGATGTGATCTTAATTGGGGAAATGCGCGATGAAGAAACCGCCAGGATGGCCTTTAGAGCTGCCATGACCGGACATAAAGTCTTTTCCACGCTCCATGCCAACACGGCCTTTCAGGTGATTCAAAGGTTAACGGACCTTGGCCTTCCCCTTAATCTTATTTCGGGAAATTTAAAAGGGATTATCTCCCAAAGATTGGTTCGCAAAATTGCTCCTCAAAGTGCATCGGGATTTTTGGGCAGAATCCCCATCGGCGAGATTATCAAAATTGACGAAACTTTGGATGAGATGATCGCACGGGGGGATTCGATTCATGCCATGGAGAAATACGCGTTATCTCAAAATTTTGTCCCCTTAAAAGAATATGCCATGAATTTAGCGCGTAAGAACCTGACCACTTTGCAAGAAATCGAGAAAGCAGTTTTATGAATGTTGGGTATTTTTGTATCTTTTTACAGGAAAATGGCAGGATTCAAAAGGTATATGTATCCAAAATGTCAGGTAGGACACCCGGGACATTGCTGTTTTCCTTGCCCTTCATCTCCCTTGCAAAGGCTTCTGTTTCCCTGGATGATTTAGAAAAGCTCTTTTTTTACCTGGGCCAATTTTTAGGAGCGCATTTGTCCCTGAAGCAAAGTTTTGAAAATCTAGAAATCCCGTCTCTTTCCAGGAGTGGTAAAAAATTTGTCAAAGACCTCTGCCGCCATGTGGAATCGGGCCATGCGCTTTCAAGTTTTTTTAAAGCAAACGACATGGTGTCCGATCACATTATTCTATCCACGATTCTGATTGCGGAAAAAACGGGACATTGGGATTTGATTTTTGGGAATTTGAGCGAATATATCCAAAAGATGCGCGCAATAAGGCATAAAATACAAGAGATACTTTTTTACCCTCTGATGGTGATTTCGGTTTTGATTCTATTTATGATCTTCATTCTCCCCCAAATTGTCACGAATTTGATTCTTTTTATCCCCCCCAACGAGATCCCATTCATTGCTCATATTTTCATGAAATTACAAGATTTTGGGGTTTTTCTGATCCCTTTTTTGTGCGTTCCGTTATTGTTATGGGCAAGGTTTAAGAACGTCATTTTGCGAAAAATTCTAGGGGTTGACCTGGAACTTGAACATTTTTTTTATCTTTTGTCATTTTTGCTCCAACAGAAAATCCCGCTCACACAGGCTCTGGATATTTTAGAAAAAGAAAAGAAGTTCCCGTCCATCAACCTCCAAGACATACATAAATCCCTGCAAGAGGGCAAAAGTATTTCAGCTGTGTTTGAGGAACAAAACAGGTTTCCCAAATTTGTGATCAGTTTATTCAAGCTTTCTCAGGAAACGTCTAACATCACGGAAAATGCAGGGAAAATTTACCGCGTATTTCACCAAATTCACGAAAAAAGCATGCGCAAAACCATAGAATTTCTCCCCAATGTGTTGATTCTGATCATCGGCGGGGTCTTTATTCTGCTGCTCCTGGGGCTATTCCTTCCGCTTTATGATAACGTCATCAACTTGGTTGAAAAAGGGTGAATTCATGGGGATATTTATCGACGAAGAAGGCCCCATTTCTTATGGTTTAAATGACTGGATCATCTTAAATACAAGGGAAACTTTGCATAAAATAGAGCCCTTACACTCGAAGAACCCCCTGATTATCATGCGGTTTTTATATTTGAAAAAACAGGCTCTCAAAAAAGATTTTCCCTGGCACAATGCAAGGTTTAACGCGCGCACAAAAACCGTCAAAAGTACAGGATGTTCGCTCAAACCAAGGGATCAGGCGCTGGCTCAAAACATCAAACATGGCCTTATCACCTTTGAAGAAGTCATGAAAACCTCCATCTTGAAGTTTACCCAAAAACAAAGGGTTGACATTATGTTTGTCTTTGAAAACGGCTGGACCCGCAGAATCAGTTTCGAAAATGGCGAAATTGTTTCATCAAGGCTTACGCTTTTAACGGCAAAACAGACAAAACACGCAGAATTTATCATTGCCGACGACCCTTTTTCCCATGAATTTGAGAATGCACTCTCAAGCGCTGAATTTGGAGAAAAGATCGGGACCTCTTACAAAACATTAAAGGAAATTGCTTGTCATCTCTTGTTTTTAAAGGAAAAAGACATCTTTATCCCCAAACCTGCCCCGGATTTTGCCTTTTCAATTGATTCTTTCCACGGGAAAAAAAGACTTTGGCGGCAAGGTCTGATTTTCGGGGTAATGCTTTGCGTATATGCCTATTATGAATTTTCCGCGCACCTTATTTGCCAAGAGAACGATCAAAAGAATGTCGATATTCAACATTTGCAAAAAGAAATATCAACGGATGAACAGTTGAAACGCAAAAAAGACTTTTTATCCCTTTCCACACAAAAACATTGGGATACCCTCGGGTCGCCTCTTGAAAAGATCAAAGATTTAAAAGACTTAACGCACGGCGGGTTTTACGCCCAGATGATCAAAGGTTCAAAGGGACCTAAAATGATGCTGACCCTCAGACCCACGCACGTTCTCTCCCAACATGAAACACTACAAAAATTTGCATCCCTTGAAAAGAATCTGAAACTCTCTTTAAAAGACGCAAAGATCTCCGTCCTGAAACCTCCCTATGGTCTTGAAAAATTAAAGGTCGAGACCAACAAAAAACCTTCTGTGACTGCAAAAATAGAAATTGTGTGGAAAGAATGATGAAACTTGACGCAAAACACTTTACCTTGATAGAAGTAACGCTCGTGCTTATCGGGCTTATTTTTATAACATTTTCAAAAATAAATTACGATGCCGCCGATGTTGCCAAGACCTATTTAGAAGAAAGATACAACAAACTTTCTCTTGAAAAATCCTTTATCTTAAATTCGGCACAAGAGGATATCTATAAAAGAATTTTTGACTCCCCCATCAACGCCCATAATCTTGTCCCCTTTGTGGAAGGGCGTCTTGGAAAGTTATCCCAAAAATATGAAGTGACTCTTGAAAACATTAAAATTAAAAAGCAGGAAGATCATCCTTTGCATTCTTTTCTCTTTTCCCTTAAAATTCAGGCCCCCAGTGACCAGGTCATTTATATGTTTTTAGAAGAAATTGAGAAAACGCAAGAATATTTTGTTATCTCTGATTTTTTTGAACTTAAAAAATCAAAACACAGCGGAAAAATTCTCATAGAAGGTCAATATGCATTTGAAGTTTATACAAAATATTAAAGGCCTTTCTTTCGCCTTCCCCTTTCTCATGCTCTCCCCTCAGGAACAGAGCCGCGAGATAAAAACGCCAGATGATATTCCGGGAAAAGTCCTGTGCGTCACGTTACGCGGGATGATTACTCAAAACGAAAACGCCTGGAGCCTGTGGATCGATGATGAAAAACTCACATCTGCCAAAAGAACGTCCAAATTCCATCCCTTAACTGTGGTTAAAGTGGGAGATCAAATGGCAACCTTTAAAATCCAAAACGCTTTCAAATCTTACGCCGTTCGTGATTCTTTTAACCCCACAACCGGGGAAAATTGTAAGTAGAAATTATTTTTAATTAAACCCCTTGTATTTTCAATAAACTACCCCTATATATACAACGAACAATCATCAATGAAAGGAATTAAAAATGAAATTTATATATGCACTCCTTATGTTATTCATTTCTTCAAACGCCCACAGTACGACGTTTGATTTCAATGGGGAACAGGGATATTACGAGTTGGATACGTCAAAAATAGATGCGTTAGCCATACGCATGATCGATGATGAAAGTCCCATTCATCAACTGTGGTCTAAAGTGCGAGATAAAGCTTTTCGGGGTAGGCTAGACGTTGACCATATCAATGACACAGATCTTCGGAAAATGTATTGCAATGTGCAAGAAAAAAATGGAAATGGACGAGATTCTGTGCCTACTTGGAAAATTTTAAAGGAACAAAATCCAAAGAATCTTGAAGAAACGATCGGCATTTTATTTAATATTCTCGGATCTGAAAAAGAAAGGGAAGATTTTTTGGATGAACGCGCACTTTACCGAGAAAAAAGAACACAAGACATCATGTCTTATGATGCGCTGAATCTTGGCCAATGGAAGAAGGCAACATTGCGGAACTTTATCAACAAAGTTGTTTTAGATGCTTTTAAAACTAGTCCTTTTCCTCTAGAAGAACGCAATAGCCTCTTTAGATCCATGAAAGAAACAGGTTTTCTCAAGACCACCGTTGAAAATGTAGATGGCTATACATATTCCCAAAGGATTGCCGCTGAGGAATTCTTGAAAAACCATCAAGAAGTACATACGCTCATTTTAGGATGCGGAAGTTTCGCACCAGCCAGCATGGCGATTCCTTTTTTTGGTGATCAAGAAGGTGGATGTGGATGCTGCTGTGATGCACATTCTCTCTCAAAAGGCGAAATGACACTTTCTATTCCAGCTGACGGAGGCTTCGACCTGTCTTCTGGTTACAATGAAGAAGGCGCAGCGAGTGATATCATAGGTGATTTCAAAGATTCCCGATTGTGGGACGGTATACGCGCAGGGCTTTTGGGGCGCGAATTTGATGTGATTAAAGATCACTCCTGGGTAGGTGACTCAACGTTTTATTGCATGGAGGCGTTTTCTGTTTTAAAAGAAGGAGGTCTACTTGAAATTTGGCATCCCAGATCTCAAGATATTAATGACATTCCTTGGGGATTTGTTATAAAAGATCAAGATGAAAAGTTTTTAAGACTCATTAAAAATTCCAACCTTTAAATTTTGAGCAAAATCTGACCAATTTTATTGCCCTTTTCCACAATTTTGTGGGTCTGGGCAATATCTTCTAGAGGGTAAACCGAGGCAATGATGGGCTTAAATGCTTTTGCGGCAATGGCTTTATTCAAAAGATTGATAGCTTTCGTGCGCATATCGGTTGTTAAGGTGTAGACAAAAATCGGTTTAAGCGTAATGGTTTTGAACATAAACATGTAAAACGGGAAAGGGGAGTTGTGGTTGGATGCGTAGGTTGCAATGACCGCGTGATCACACAAGGCTTGCACACTCCAATCGATGTTGCCACCAAAATCCACATCGATCATGCCGTTTGCACCTTGATTTTGCGTTGCTTCAAGAATCCGGTCCAAAATGGGTTCTTTTTTATAATTTAAAGTCAGATCCGCCCCTGCGTTTTGGGCAGCGGTTGCCTTTTCAGGGGAGCTAACGATGACAATGGTCTTGAGTCCTAAAAACTTTGCCAGTTGAATGCTGGCAAGGCCCACGGATCCTGCGCCGCCGGTGATGATGATCGTATCTTTCTTTTTCACGTCTAAAGAAAGGAGACAGGCGGCGGCTGTAATGGCGGGTATCCCTAGGCAGGCGCCTTCTTCAAAACTCATATGATCTTGCAAAGGAACACACAATGTTTCAGGAAGCGTGCAAAACTCCCCGGCTGTTCCAAATGGCCTTTGAAATCCAGCATTATAAATCCAAACACGCTGTCCCACGCTCAATGAGACACCATGTCCGATGCTCTGGATGATTCCAGATCCGTCACTGTGGGGGATAATTTTAGGGAAGGGGAGGTCCCCCCGAAGGCCTGCGCGTATTTTTGTATCCGAAGGATTGACGCCAGAATATTCCATACAAACACAAACTTCCCCCTTTGCAGGCTCCACCTTTTCAAAGGCCCCCATCTGTAATACACTTTCTCCGTGGCCAGAGCGTTCATAAAAAGCGGCTTTATAGGAAATCATTTTATAACCTCGTCATACACCATCTGATTTCTAAACCATGTCGTTTGTCGTTTTGCATACTGACATGTCTTCATTTCCATCAAATCCAGTGCGCTTTTAAGGGAAATTTCACCTGTGAGATGAGTTTTGAGTTCGTGATATCCAAGGGCGTGGGTTTCTCCATTAAAATCTCTCACTTCCTCAAGAACCCCCAGATCCAGCATGGTTTGCATGCGGTATTTGATGTTGATTCTCAAAGGAGCTCTGTCCATATCCACAAGGATTTTGTAGAAGGTAAAATCTGGGACTTCAGGCTTAATTTTTTGATAAAAAGAAATGGATTTCCCCGTTCCTAAGATGACTTCAAGGGCGCGTTTGAGCCTTTGGGGATCCACATATTTGTTTAAAATTTCGGGATCTTGTTGTTTTAAAACCTCAACAATGCCTTCTTTTCCGGATTTTTCAAAAATAGACTGCACTTTCCCTTTGACCTCCTGAGAGATCTTTGGTATAGGAGAAAGTCCCTCCAAAAGACTTTTGAGATAAAATCCGGTCCCCCCCACAACGATGGGAAGTTTTCCCATGAAATGCGTTTGTTCAATAACCTCGAGTACTTTTTCGAGCCACATCCCCGCGGACACAACTGTTCCAGGGGCGTAAATGCCATACATTTCATGGGGAAGGTTTTTTTGAATCGCAGAAGAAGGCTGGGCTGTTAAAATAGGAAGGGCGGAAATGAGCTGGAGGGAATCGGCATTAATAATTACACCGTTCTTTTTTCCAGCAATTTTTTCTGCCAAAGAACTTTTACCGCTGGCTGTAGAGCCCGCAATGACATAAACGAGCTTCCCCACATCACTTGATGATGTAAAAAGGGGAAGCATCGCCATAGGATTAACGCTTGGAGAATTGGAAGCGGGCACGGGCTTTTGGCTGACCGTACTTTTTGCGTTCAACAACACGGCTGTCGCGTGTGAGGAACCCAGCTTGCTTCAAGGTTGTGCGTAAATCAGGGTTATAAAGCGTCAAAGCCTTACTGATACCATGCTTAACTGCTCCCGCTTGACCGGACAATCCGCCGCCAACAACGGTGCACACAACATCAAATTGACCATTTGCATTGATCAAATCAAAAGGTTGATTGATGATCATCCGCAAAACAGGGCGGGCAAAGTATTTTGTGATATCGTGGCCATTTACGGTGACCTTACCAGATCCAGCCTTCACCCAAACACGGGCAATTGCATTCTTTCTTTTTCCTGTGGAGTATGCACGGCCCAAAGAATCAACTGTACGCTCATAAACTTTTGGCGCTACAGTAGGTTTTGTGCTTGCATGGACAGGAGTGCCTTCAACGGCGTTTTTTAAGTTTTCTAAACTCACGATTTGTTCAGACATTATGATCTCCTTTTATTTTTTGGGTTCAATGCCGCAACATCCAAAAATTCTGGATTCTGGCCTTCATGGGTATGTGTAGGACCTGCAAACACACGCAAATGCGTCATGATCTGACGGGCCAATGGTCCGCGGTTAATCATACGCTCTACGGCCTTTGTGATCACGCGTTCTGGATATTTGCTCTCCAAAATCTGACCAATTGTGCGTTCCTTGATTCCCCCTGGATAACCTGTATGCCAGTAGAACTTTTTATCTTCTTTTTTATTGCCTGTCAGGTGAACCTTTTCAGCATTCACGATCACAACATAATCTCCACAATCCATATGAGGTGTGTATGTCGGCTTATTTTTACCCTTTAAAATCTTGGCAACTAAGGAAGCTAAACGCCCCAAAACCAAGTCTTGCGCATCGATGAGATACCATTTTTTCTCGATCTCTCCGGCTTTAATTGAAAATGTTTTCATTTACTATTTCTTTCTAAATAATTAACTTATAAAAACGTTCTACAGCAAATTTCAAATCAAGTCAAGGTTTTTATTACGGTAAAATAATACCATAAATCAGGGTGATACAAAAGATATAACAAAAAGTCATCGGACATGAATGTCTTTTGAACGCCAGTTCGGGATTAAGTTCTTAAATTTGCAATGAAATATCAGAAATAGTAGGTTTATTTTTTCTAAACTGATA
>CAIYWZ010000123.1 GCA_903930075.1 uncultured Alphaproteobacteria bacterium
AGGCAATCCAATATTCCAAGCAATCCAAAAAGCAACGGCTTAATGATTACATACCTGGGGAGTTACAAAAATATTTGCCATTTTTGATAATATGATTTGTATTTTTTGAAAAGTGTGATACTCTTTAAATAAGAGATTCTTTGATTTTTACAATAACTCAAGATTTTCGATTATTAATAAACTAACATACTCAAGGAGTTATTTTTTATGTCTACAGGTACAGTCAAGTGGTTCAACGCAACCAAGGGTTACGGATTCATTAAGCCAGAAGATGGTGGGAGCGATGTTTTCGTCCATGTGACAGCAGTTGAACGCGCAGGATTGCGAGCCCTCAATGAAGGTCAACGCTTAAGCTACGAACTTGCTACAAATAAGGGCAAGGTTTCCGCAGTGAACATCCAAGCGCTCTAAATTTTACGAGCAACTCATCGAAGAAAAGGTTTTATGTTTCTTTTAAAGAAATATATCCTTTCCTTTGATGAAACTTTTTTATCAACAAGTAATACTTGCCTTCATTTTAAAGGATTAAAATGAACTTTTTAGCACAAATTGGTAGGTCAACCCTTAACTTCCTCGCTCTGCTGGGGAATATGTCATTGTTTTTCTTTAAAATCCTCAAAGCTTTTTCTCCCCCTTTTTATACACATCAATTTACAAACCAAATTTTAACTATCGGTTATTTTTCCCTGCCCGTTGTTGCGATGACATCTTTTTTCACAGGAATGGTTTTGGCCCTTCAAACCTATACGGGGTTTGTGAGATTTTCTGCAACGGAGGCCGTTCCAACGGTGGTTGTTCTTTCCATTGTCCGCGAACTTGGACCCGTGCTTGGTGCCTTGATGGTGTGTGGGCGCGTGAGTTCCTCCATTGCCGCTGAACTGGGAACCATGCGCGTGACCGATCAAATCGATGCGATGATGATGTTGCAAACCAATCCTTTTAGATATTTGATTGTCCCGCGTATTTTTGCAGGGATTGTGACTTTACCCATTTTAATTCTGGTGGGAGACATTATTGGCGTTTTGGGGGGGTATTTGGTCTCCATTTTCCGCCTTGATTTTAACCCTTCCCTTTATATTGATTTGACCTATAAATATCTTGGCACGATGGATGTTGTCTCAGGGCTCATTAAGGCGGCTGTTTTTGGTTTGTGTCTGACGCTCATGGGGGCTTATTTTGGATTTACCGCCTCAAGGGGCGCATATGGCGTGGGGAAATCCACCACAAAGGCTGTGGTTTATTCTTCTGTTTTGGTTCTTTTGACCAATTATATTCTCACAGCTCTCTTTTTTACAGGGTGAAATTCATGAACAAACTGACCCTTAAAAATGTTTCGAAAAGTTTTGGATCTTTTAAAGTTCTAGATGGTATTAATTTAGAAGTGACGGATGGTGAGTCTTTGGCCATTGTTGGTCCATCTGGAACCGGGAAATCTGTGCTTTTAAAGTGTATCTTGGGGCTTATCCCCATTGACTCTGGAGAGATTTGGATTGAAGATAAGTGTGTTATTTCCAAAGACCATAACGACAGTGAAAAATATCCTGGTTTTTTTGGAATGCTTTTTCAAGGAAGCGCTCTTTTTGATAGCCTCCCCATTTGGAAAAATGTGGCCTTTGGTTTGATTTATGGACAAGGTATGGACGAAAAAACAGCAAGAGTTTTGGCCATGGAAACCCTTGACAAGGTTGGTCTTTCAAAAAAAGTAGAAAATCTATATCCCTTTGAAATTTCAGGGGGGATGCAAAAGCGTGCAAGTTTAGCAAGAGCCTTGGTCATGAAGCCTCAAATGATGCTTTTTGATGAACCAACCACAGGTCTTGATCCCATGATGCTGTCTGTCATTAATCAGCTGATTGCAGATACGATTAGAAAAGAACAGGTCACAGCCATGACAGTGACCCATGATATGTCGTGTCTTTCCGCCGTCGCAGGGCGTATTATTCTTTTATACAAAGGAAAAATCATCTGGGAAGGGTCAAAAGACGCGTTCTTTACAACCCAAGATCCTCATATTACACAATTTCGCCAAGGCGCCATCGAAGGACCTTTTTCTTTATAGTTACTTTATACCCATGATATGATTGAAACTTGCCTGCCAATATCTATAGGCTGTAAATGAGGTCAGGACCGCCGAAATCCATAAAAGAGCCGTACCCGTTTCTTCAAAATCTATCCCTAAAAAATTGGTTGAGGAGAGGATGATGGAGATCAACGCCCCCATTTGAGACGCTGTTTTCCATTTGGCCAGGCGCGAGACTTTGACTTCGAGCTTGATCGTTGCAAGATATTCACGCAGTCCAGAGACAAAAATCTCCCGGATCAAAATGACCGATGCGGGGATTAGGGAATAGCCTTCAATGCGGTTGATGGCAACGAGTATGAAAATTGTCGAGCAAATGAGGAGCTTATCGGCAATGGGGTCCAAAAACGTGCCAATGGGGCTGATTTGATTGAGAAACCTTGCAAAATATCCATCCAAATAATCGCTAATGCAGGCAAAGCTAAACAAAATCGCGGCGATATAATCCCCCACCCAAAAATCAAAGTATAAAAACAACATCAAAAATGGAATGACAACGATGCGCGAGAGGGTAATGAGTGTTGGAAAATTGATCATCCGCTTATAAATTGCTCCCTTAAAATACGTTCTTCTAAATGGTGGTCCGAATCAAAAAGCACCTGGTGGGTGATATTTTGATCCTCAAAAATTTCAATACTTGTGGCGTTGCGCACCTCTTGATCATCGGCAAAGGCGTTGATGGGGCGTTTTTTAGGGTCTAAATTCTCAATGACAAACTTCATGTTTGCCGGCAAAAGCGCACCTCTCCAGTACCGCGGACGAAAGGGGCTGATGGGGGTTAAGGCCAAAAGTCCCGAACCTAAGGGGATAATCGGGCCGTGGGCTGAAAGGTTATAGGCCGTACTTCCCGCAGGAGTTGCCACCAAAACGCCATCTGCAATGAGTTCATCTACTCTTTTAACGCCATCAATTTCAATGCTCAGCCTTGCTGCCTGGTGGGACGCGCGCAACAGGGCAATCTCATTAATGGCCGAGGCGCTATACACTTCCCCAGATTTTTGCCGAACAATCATAGTTAAGGGGTGAAGTTTGACGAGTTTTGCCGCTCTAATGCGTTCAACCAAGGTTTCTTCTTGATAACGGTTCATCAAAAAACCAACGGTACCGCGGTTCATGCCGTAAATTGGGGTTTTCAAATCCACATACCTGCGCAGGGCCCGGAGCATGAACCCATCCCCGCCCAAAGCCACAATCACCCCTGCTTTTTCAGGGGTTGTAGAGGGGTAAATATATTCAAGTTGTTTTTTCGACATTTGCGCAAAATCATTCGAGGCTGACACAAATGCAATTTTTAAAGGCTTATCCACGATGCTTCATCTTCAGTTATTTTTCGTATATCATAAACAATCTTTTCAAAAAAGCAATCTTTTATGTTCAAAATTAAGAATTTCTTTACTTTTTTGGGGTATGATTTTTCTATGTGTATTAATAAGGAGAAAAGAAATTGAGAAAATTAAGGGTTATGTTGATGTTTATTTTTTTATCACTGAGTGTTCAAGTCTCTGGAAAAAAGCCTCTTAATATAGATATACCAGAAGTGCCTGAATTTAATTGTATTGGATCTTACGATGAGAATGATGAACTTCCAGATTTAAATATTTTTACCGCGTTTGGAGTAAGGGCAGCTTTAGGATCTGTGATGTATCAACTTTCTCGCTTGCCCAAATCTTTTAAAGAAAAGGAAAATATTGATTCCAATATTATTGAAAATAAAGATAAAGATAATAATGATAAAGAGAAAGAATTTAAACAAAAAAAGATTGAACTGCTCAAACAAAAATCTGAACTTGGTATTAAATTTCTTAAAGAAGCGCATATAGCAAAAATACGATGTCAGGATTCATCTTTATTGGCAAGAAAAACAGAAAGAGTGAAAGAAGCAGTTGTAGATTCATGTAATGACTTTTTTATAAAAAGCAAGGAACGTATTACAAAAATTTGTGAATATTTTAATCGAAATTACGAGAAAAAATTGAAGATGAACGCCGAAAAAAACATAAATTGTAAAAGCAACATACATGAAGAAATATTGATGATGTGTGATCAATTGACAGTTTATTCAAATGGTCTAAAGCGTGATCCAGCAAAAGAAGATAATTTCTTTTCGCACCGTTAACCTTTTGTATACTTATTGGGTTCTTAGTAGGGAAGATGCTCAAAATAAAGGATAAGGATAAAGTATCATGAAGCAAATTTTAATGATGAGTAAAACCAAATCTTCCCTGGATTCTTTGGTTAAAGTATTGGCGGCGGATCAGCGGCTTGATCTTGTACGTCAAGTGGGCGATATTGATGGCGCAAAAGGTATTTTGGGCGAAAAAGAATTTGATTTGGTTGTTTTGGATTATTTTGGCGATGAACAAAAGCAAATGGATATCCTGAAAGATCTTGGGGAGATCCGTGAAAAGAATCAATTTTTGGTTCTGTTTCCTGCGTGGATGGCGGCGTTTTCGGAAGTCTTGCACCGGGAAATTGAAAAAAATGGTGACTTTTTATATCTGCCCCAGGATGATCAAAATACAAAGATTTTTAGAAAAGATTTCCTCCTGAAAACCCAAGAAATGTGCCATATTGATCCCATGCCGATTTGTGTGGAATCGTCATTTCATGACAAGCATCAAGATCTTCAAGTTTTGCAGGAAGAATATGTGCTGCGAAATTTACCAGAATCTCCCCCTAAAATCCTGGCTTTTGGGGCATCCACGGGGGGGCCAAAGGCTTTGGCGCAAGTGTTTTCTCTTTTGCCAGTGCTTCCCATACCGGTTTTGATCACCCAGCATTGCGCGCCAGCTTTTATCGAGGGTCTTTTAGATATGCTCAATCTTTATTCAAAAATGCCGGTTGTTTTGGGCAGGGAAGGGGAGGTTTTGGAGCCAGGCGTTGTGTATTTGGCCCCTGGAGGCTATCATATGGGCGTTGCCAATATAGACACACCGCAAATTACGCTCATGATGACTCCCCCTGAAAATCTTGCAAAACCTTCAGTCAATCCAATGCTGCGGTCTTTAGCGGATCTTTACAAGCAAGATCTTTTAGCGGTCATTTTGACAGGCATGGGGGGAGATGGGCTTTTGGGTTCGCAAAAAGTCATTGAAAATGGCGGCTTTGTTTTTGCCCAAGATCAACACAGCAGCTTCCATTGGGGCATGCCCTCCCAAGTCATCCGTGCTCAGTTTTGCTCTTTTGTGGGCGATATTGCGGAGCTTGCAGAAAAGATTGAAGATGTTGTTATGGGGTGAGGGTAGGATTTATCCTCCCCAGGAAATCCCTCCGTCAACGGTGGGGACGCTGCCCGTGACATAAGCTGATGCTTGGTTTGAGCTTAGACGGGGAAATTGCTCCCCAAGACCTCTGGAAGCGCCGCTGACTAAGGATGTTTTTCCTGTTACATCAAATAATTGCATTTCAAATAGACTCCTTGATATTGATTATATTTATAATGGGTAACTCCCCAGGTATGTAATCATTAAGCCGTTGCTTTTTGGATTGCTTGGAATATTGGATTGCCTTGTTTTCGGTTGGTGGAAATGAAGCCGCGGATTGTGCAAAAGTCTTGTGCGTCGTTGATGTTGCGGAAGCCGCC
>CAIYWZ010000124.1 GCA_903930075.1 uncultured Alphaproteobacteria bacterium
GCGAAGACACTCTTTCCCTACACGACGCTCTTCCGATCTGTGCAATCCAACAATCCAGACTTGTTTAAAATACTCCTCAAACTTGGCGCGGATAAAAACTTAACAAATTGCTTTGGAAAAACGCCCCTGGAACTTGCCCAAGAACTTCAGTCTCAAGAAATGATTGATATTCTTCTTTCGCCCACCCTCTTTAAAAAGAAAGTTCCCGAAAAAATTGATTATTTTTCTCTGCTCAGCGCCTATTTGCTGGATAGGATTGGATATATCTTATTTGGAATAAACTTGGGAGAATATTCATAAATCATTAATCTTGAATAATTTATGATTTACTTCAAATTTTGTAAACATTCTTTGATGTGCCCCGCATTAATTTTTGGGATCATATCATGAAGAACCGGGCCTGCCTTTAATCGATCTGCTTCTTTTTCGATGATAATTTCACATAAAGTTCCTGTTTCTTTAAAATTTCCTAAAGGCGCAAGGGTGGCTGGATCAACAACCCATTCGCTTTTTTCTAAGGCAAGGCCGTCTTCTTCAAGTTCAAGAAAATCAATGGCTGATTTATGGGCGGCGTGGAAAAATTCTGATGCGCTTTCTAAGAAAAAGCTTTTTTCATATTTGACCTTACTTTTTTGTACAATGCGTATATGATTTTTGGCGCCAATCATATCATCAAAATCATTTGCAAGATCTGGATTAAAAACCCTTGGTGATTCATAGGTGAAAACTCTGATATTTCCTTTTATTTTTTCCGCAGTCATTTTTATATCTATCTTGGCGTTTGAAAGTTCTTCCATTTGATGGAGCAGTTCATTTTTAATCATCAGGGCGATAATTTGGGAAGCAGCTCCCCCTAAACTATGTCCATAAATAGAAATTTTGGCTTTTTGCAAAAATTCACCAAAATCAGCATCTTTACTTTCTTCAAAATCTTTTTTTAATCTTTGAAAAATACCCCCCCAAATTGAATCGATCATGGAGTGGGCATAACGATAAAATCCCGCATGAACTTTTTTCTCAGTCTGGGTCATTTGGCTTAAATCAACGCGAATTGTATTTGATCGTTCTTGTTTTTCTTCGTCATCGTCCCAAAGGAGTGTTAAATGATCTGAAGAAAGCTGATACATTTTAAAATTTGTAAACCAATCTGTTCTTGCAAATACACCATTTGTGCCGCGAATCGCTATGATAAGTTCCCCATTCTCCGGGTTTTTTGCAACAAATCCACATGGTGTTATCACATCATTATGAATCCCTGTTTTTCCTGTAAACGTTTTGCGATCAATCAGATTTTTCATACGGGGAAATTCTCTGAGATATTTTTCTTCTTTTTCAGGAGAGTGTTTGTACGCAAGTCCTGCAATTTCTCTGCCATACTGAATTTCATCCACAATTTTTTTCCAAGGAACATCATCTGCGTTACACAGTTTTCCCAATAAAATGAAAGCAAAAAAACTATTTCTTCTTTGAGAAATCAATCGTGACAACATTGTCATCGGAGCTAATATCAGGTTTTGGATCATTGGGTTCATTGTCATCCTCGTAGTTATCATTGGAAAGTAGGGGTAAGAATTCTAAACCGAAATCTGCATAAGGGTCGACAAAGGCAATGAGTGAATCGAAAGGAATATAAATGTTGTGACTGGATCCATCGAAACTTAAAACAACGCCAAAACCTTTGAGATCAACTTCTAAATCCCAAAATTGATGTTGAAGCACAATGGTCATTTCTTCAGGATTTTCTTCCCTGAGATAATCCGGCAAAACAAGTTTGGGGTGATTTGTTTGAAAAGTGATGAAAAAATGGTGATTCGAAGGAAGCCCTCCCTTTTCCACCTGTGTTAAAACATCAATGAGTAATGATTTGAACTTCTCTTGAAGCATTTTTTCATAATCAAAAAACATACGCCTAATATCCCTTTAAATATATAAATAACGAAAACGGGGGCATTCTGTTGCCCGGGGCCCCCTAACCGCGTCTACTTAAGCAGCGATAGCAAAATTGCCATTGCTTGCAACACGAGCCTTGCGGTTCGCGTTACGTGCGTTACGAAGACGTGCAGCTACATTTGCGTTTGCACTTATGATTTTTAGTCCGATATCGGCGGTACCATGCCGGGCAAAGTTCTTCTCTTTACTACGTACGTCGATCCTAATTCATCCCCATAACATAAATGGTGGAGATGCCGGGTTCCGCCCCCGGGTCCGTTCCGCTTATTCCAAAAGCGGTTTATCACCATAGTCTTTGATTTCTCAACGACACTTTATATATAGCATACTTTTATTCTATTTGTGAAGTAAATGATTGAAATCACTTTATATAAAGAATATAGTTGAAACATGATGTATAAAATAATAAAAAAATTAACTTACCCGTGTTTACTTTTAAGTATTTGTAATCCTGTGCAAAGTACAGGGATCGAGCATTCCCCTTCTTGTAGAAGTTACTTTTTTAAAGGGCTTACCGCGCCACAGTTTCAAAAAAATACCCCTGAATCTTTTTTGTGCCCACAAACTCAAAATTTAATCATGTGGTTGCGTCATCTCAAATCCAATTCACCCGAAACATTTGATGAGCGTGTGCGATTTTTGATGAAAAATGCAGATATGCCTTCGTGTGAGCAATTACAAAAGATGACGGAAAATTCTTTGTCTTCTGCGTGTGATCCTCAGGTTGTGCGCATTTTCTTTTCAAAAATGCCTCCTGTCACCTCAAAAGGGTCTTTTATTTGGGGCTCATTGCTTTTAGAGGATGGTCAAATTGAACAGGCTCATGTGATCTTGAAAAATGCTTGGCATAGATTTGACTTCTCCCTTCCCCAGCAAGAGGCTTTTCTTGCGAAATTCCGAAATATTTTGGCAGAGGCCGATTATAAAAAACGTATTGATTTTCTCTTTGCATCCAAAAAATATGATCAAGTTAAAGCTCTTTTGCATGTTTTACCTCAAAAAATAAAAACCCTTGCAATAGGTCGGTTGTCTGTGATTGCAAAAAAACCATCGATGGATTTAGATGTTCAATTGGTGGCAAGCGATTATAGACAAGACCCTGGTTTGATGTATGATTTGATATCCTATTTTAATGGGAGGGAAGATTATAGTGAAAGTTTAAAACTGATTGCCCACATGAAGCCTTCTATACCAGAAGAAGTGGCAGGATTTTTTAGACAAAGATCTATTTTAGCCAGGCAAGCCTTAAAGGAGCGCAAATATCAGCTTGCCTTTGAAATTGCGACAGATCACGGCATTAAATTATCTAAAGAAACTCAAAGATCTTTTAGTGGTGCATCGGAATTTTCAGGGTGGATTGCACTTGAATATATGGGGGAACCAGCCCAGGCCCTTGAATATTTTACAACTGCTTTTGACACATATAAGACAAAATTTAGTAAATCTAAAGCCGCTTTTTATGCAAGCTTAGCTCAAGCAAAAATGAAAAACGTCAAGAGTCAAAAGCTTTGGCTTGAAAAAGCTGCAGAGGCGCCTGGTTCTTTTTATGGACAATTGGCTCTTTCCCAGCTGCAAAGACCCTTTCCTGAGTATATGAATATTGCAGGGGCTTCGGTGCGCGTTCAAAATCACCCACTCATCAATTACGGAAAACTTTTATGTTATTTCGATCAATTTGAGCAAGCATCTTTGTTTTTTGAAAAAGCATTGAAGGATTTGAAATCTAAAGAAGATTATATTCATTTTGCCAATATTATCACAAAAAATTTACCCATCCATAATAGAGTTCATCTGTTTAAAATGATGATGAAAGATGAGCATATTCTTTTTAAAGAAGCCTTTCCCGTGCCAAATCATTTAGAAAAATTAAATTCGAGAAATTTGAGTGTGTTTTTAAGTCTGATGCTCCAGGAAAGCAACTTTAATGAAAAAGCTATTTCTTCTGCCGGTGCCTTAGGTATTGCCCAGGTTATGCCACGTACGGCCAAAGAAACTGCCAAGAAAATGAAAATTTCTTACATTGCTAAAAATCTCATGAATGGGGACTATAACAGTAAAATTGGAAACTTTCATTTCAATGAACTTTTTGATTCCTTTAGTTCTTCGATTATCTTAAGCAGCGCTGCCTATAATGCGGGGAAAGACAAAGTCCTAGAATGGATTCAAACCTATGGTGATCCAAGGACGCAAAACGCCAACAAGCTTTCCTTTATCCAACAAATTCCCTATCATGAAACCAGAAGTTATGTGGAGTTTATCTTAGGGAATTATGGTGTTTACAAAAATATCCTTGCCCAAAGAAAAGAAAAAAAGAAGAAAAAGCGAATTTAAAAGTTAAAAAAATCCCCTTACAAAAAAATAATTCTGTAAGGGGAGAAATGGTTACGCAGCCAGAGCTTTTGCGGCTTGGTCTACGATTGCTTTGAAAGCTTCGGGTTCGCGGATCGCAAGGTCTGAAAGAACTTTACGGTCGATTTGGATTCCGGCTTTGAGTAATCCGTTGATAAAACGGGAGTACGTTAAACCATGTAATCTCACCCCTGCATTAATACGTTGGATCCAAAGAGCCCTGAATTCGCGCTTGCGGACTCTGCGGTCTCTGAAAGAATATTTTAGAGCCTTTTCAACGCGTTCGAACGCGGGTCTGAAACAGGTGCTGGAACGGCCTCTGAATCCTTTGGCCATCTTTAGAATTTTTTTGTGGCGTGCGTGTGTTGTAACGCCTCTTTTTACACGTGACATATTTTAAATCTCCTTTTCAAGTCTATAGATACGGCATATATTTGCGAACAATTTTAGCATCGACGTCAGCTAGAATCATTGTGCCTCTTGCTGATCTTTTCATATCTTGAGATTTATTTCTCATCATGTGTCTCATTTTTGCAGAACCTACACGGATTTTTCCGGTAGCTGTCACGGAGAAACGCTTTTTAGCTCCGCTCTTGGTTTTCATTTTTGGCATTTTATTGATCTTTCATTTTTAAATGTTACACTCTTCATAAGGCTAGATGGCATGCCAGGTTGTACTAAAAACCCGCCAGATTGCACTTATTTTATTAATTCTTATATCAAAGAATGAAAAATATTGCAAGTTTTTTATTCTTTGTGTATATATCGAAATTCGAAAATAGAAAAAAGAAAATTCAAACCATGATGAAAAGACTATTTATACTCATATTATTTTTATTCAGTCCTCTTTTGGCAACGGAAAAAATGCCAATGGATCTTACAACAGAATTAGTTCAAGCAATTCATGATCATAATTTTGAAAAAATGGCTGAGTATATTGTTGAAATATTAGATCAAGATTTAGATGTAAATCAACCAGACAAAAATGGGATTCGTCCACTATATCATGCTGCTCAAACCGGAAATTTCGATATTGTCAGAAAACTTACATTTGTGACTCTAGATCTTAATGAGCAGAATGAAGATTTTAAAAGAACAGCTCTACATGCGGCATCATTTTATGAGCATTTTGATGTGGTTCAATATTTACTTGATCTTGGTGCAAACGTGAATGTGGCGGGCACAAAAGGTGATACACCACTTCATGCAGCGGTTTTTAAAAACAATCTAAAAATTGCAACACTTTTAATAAGAAATAAGGCCGATACAAATGCAGTTGGAATTCATGGAATTACACCTCTTTATATTGCGCTTCATCAAAACTATATCGACATGGCAAAGCTTTTAATCACCCATAATGCACAATTTTTAAATGATAAAAATCTTCTTGCCATGGTGGAATCAAAGCCCGAATTTTCTTCTTGGATTTTATCAAATGGGTTATTGCTTTCCGGATCTAAAAGAAAAAGATACAGCGTCAAATAGGTTGTATTTATTTTTTCAATGGAATAATTGAACTTTCTAAGTCAATCAAAGATGCGCGTTCTGCTTCTTGGCGCGTAATATCTAGGAAAATGACAAGATTTGATCCATCCGGTAGGGGGATATAGGAAAATTGATAAATATTTGTGTTTGTTAAATAAAGTTGACGAATTTTGGGGGCCCGGTCGCTCATATTATCTAAAATATGGTTTTTATAATCTTCCCAATTTTGCGGCAAAATCAGAAGATTTTTAATGGCTTCGATCAAATGCGTCACATGGGAGCCGCTTTTACGTTGATCATCTTTCAGGCCCCAGAGAAGACCTAAAGCAGGATTTGTTAAAATAACCCGGTTATCCGTACCAAAGAGCAAAATGCCCTCATACAAATGATCAATACTTTCTCTGTAAACCGCGAGCATCACGCGCAAGTCGCTCTCTAATTTGAGATAACTTGTGACATCTTCGACAGTCATAATAATCCCTCCAAGTGGATGGGGTGTTTGGACAATGCGTAATATTTTTCCATCGGGTCGATGCTGGATTTCTTCTACTGGACCTGTGAGCGTGTTGAAAAGCTCAATTCGTACCGTGCGATATTCTTTATAATCGATAATTTCTGGAAGTTGCCTACGTTCTCTCAAATCGTCCAAAACTTCTCCCATTGTTGGCTGACGATTTAAGAAATTTTCATCCGCTTTAGAAACTGTCAAGTAGGCTTGATTATAGGTGCGGATACGGGTCTTTTCGTCAAAAATAGCAACGGCCGTATTAAATAAACTATCAAGAACATTTTTTTCTACCTGTTTGTAGCGATTAAAATTTTCCCTTAAAGTTTCTTCCCGCGTTAAATCTACGGCGTATCCCCCATGAACTCCTGCATAAGTTGCTGGGAATTCACATACTTCCATTACATGCCTATTTCCTTGAATAATGGTAAAAAATCTTTTTTTCTGAGGTTGGGCACTTTGTAAAACTTCCATCGAAAATCTATAAGGATCTTTTTTATCGATCCAACTTGGAATTTCCATGGATTTTCGAATCACTGTTTCTGGAGTCACATCTAAAAGCGCGGCGTACGCTTTATTTGCGTATATAATATGAAACTGTTCATCCCTTATCCATGCAGGAAAGGGAAGGATGTCCATTAAATTTTTGAGCTTAAACGCATCACGTACCAGAATACGTTGTTCCTCTTCCTGAAGAAGATCTGTGTCTCTAAACCAAATAATATTGAGTGACATCCCTTCTTCGTCAAAATGGTAACCTTTGGCAAACATTTTTTTTAAATCGAGCATCATGATTTCGATTTGAAAGGGGATATGATCCGTATGGAGTAAAGAGATTTTGGTTTGAAGTTTTTTTTGTGAATCTTCCTGCAAAAGCTCAAAAATAGGGCTCAGCTCAAAAAGGCTACCCGGATTCATATCAAAAAGCTTACAAAAATATTTTGAATGAAAAAATGGAATGGGTTTGTCCCAAACATGCCCCCATGCACACCAAACTCCTTCGGTTGATTCCATCAATAGTTTTGATCTGACCAAATCAAAGGCAAGTTTTTGATTCATCTTTTTATAAAGATTTAAAGATACGCTCTGCCAAAGTGCAACCAAAAGCATAACAAGAAACAAAATTCCAAAAATGAAACTTAATTGTTCCGACAGTGATGTTGACGCGTTTAAAAAAGAAATCACCTATGAATAATCCTCCCAATTGATATATACATATTAAACGATTGTGAAATAAAATCAATTGGAAGAAAAAGATTCATTCCGTGGAGCAACGAATAGATCATCTTTTAAGGAGATATTTTTTTCTAAGGAAGAAAGACTTACATCGATGACATTCCCCTGCGGGTCAATGGCAACCCA
This sequence comes from uncultured Alphaproteobacteria bacterium, assembly GCA_903930075.1. Taxonomy (GTDB): domain Bacteria; phylum Pseudomonadota; class Alphaproteobacteria; order CAIYWZ01; family CAIYWZ01; genus CAIYWZ01. Next base: position 7,652 of record CAIYWZ010000124.1, read on the forward strand.
TTTGCGTAATTCCAAAGGTGTTTCTGTGAAAACAAACGTAATTGTTCCAGCTTCCATGGTATCGCGTTTTGTAAAGGTGACTTTCAAAATCCCTTGACTTGATTCTATGTTTTGAACATCGGCACTCTCGAAGGAAAATGTTTCCTGAAGCATCATCTCCGCTGGAGAAGAAGAAAGAGGGATATGACTGGCTTGCTTGAGATCTTTGTCATAGTTGGTCATCCAAAACCCATCGCTGATCATCAAAAGAGGGGAGGTATCCCCATAATCAGCGCGCATTTTTCCAGGTTTTTTAATATAAAAGTCTCCTTTTAAAACAGAAGAGTGATTATTAATTTGAGAAAACGAAGCTTTTAGGGTTTGAATCCCATTAAAGTAATTCTCAATTTTTTTCAAACGCGGGTCATTGTTAAAATCTCCACAAAGAGCCAAGGGAAAACACAAGAAAAATAAAAAAATACGCAAAACTAAATCCTTTAAAAACTTTTTATCAATCTAACAAAATCGCCTTCTTCAGGCAAGGGAAATCGAGATATTGCGAAAGAGAGTTCATTTTGGTATACTCCAAGTTAATTAATTTATATTTTGGGTGAACTTAATTTGGATCAATCTGGGAAAAGTCTTTTTATCTTTGGATTTGGGTATGTGGCTCAATTTTTGAGCGCGGCACTTGTAAAAAAAGGATGGAAAATTGGGGGGACAACGCGCGATGAAATGAAAGCGATGTCTTTAAGGCGCTGGGGGTATGAAGTTTCAAGAGATTTGAAAATACCAGAAGGATATACCCATGTCCTTTATTCTATTCCCCCTTCTTCTGAAATTGACGTGAGTTTTTTAAAAGATCTTTCTTCCTTAAAATGGTTTGGATATTTATCGGCAACGAGTGTTTATGGGGATCATCATGGAGCTTGGGTGAATGAGGGAAGTTTGACCAATCCTGTTTCCGTTGAAGGAATGAACAGGCTTTCTGCCGAACTTGCTTTAAAAAATCTGGCCCTTCCTTTGCATATCTTTCGCTTAAGTGGAATTTATGGGCCTAAGCGTAATGCTTTGGAAAGTGTGAAGGCGGGCAAAGCCCAAAGAATTGATAAACCAGGACATTTTATTTCCAGGATTCATGTGGATGATATTGTTCGGATTTTAGAAGCTTCTCTTGAAAATCCAATTCCTGGAGAAGTGTTCAACCTCGCTGATGCCCATCCGTGTGCGTCAAGGGATGTGATCGAATATGCGTGTAAGCTGCTCAAAGTGGATCCTCCTGCGCTGATTCCTTATTCAAATGTTCTCCCTGATCATATTCGTCGTTTCTATGAGGAAAACAAACGTGTTGATGGGGGGAAAGCTTTGAAAACCTTTGGAATTTCTCTTAAATATTATAGCTATCGAGAGGGCCTTGGGTCTTTGATATGATTCTGGTGGAGCTGGGTCCAGGTCATGGGACGTTGATGAAAGATATTGTGCGTATTCTTTCTAAAACGGATACCTTAAAGCTGATAAATTCCATTCATTTGATTGAAACCTCCCCAAAACTTCAGAATATTCAAAAAGAAACGCTAAAAGACATCTCAAACGTATTTTTTCACAAGTCCGTGGATGATCTTCCAGAGGATTCGGCTATTTTTGTGGCCAACGAATTTTTTGATGCCTTTCCCATACGGCAGTTTTTTGAAGGAAAAGAGTTGAAAATAACCTCAGATGGACTTTCTCCGCATGAGCCAGACAAAATCACAGAAGATTCACCCCAGACAATGAAATATTTTCATACTATTTTAGATTATTTAACCAGGTATAAAGGTGTTTTTATCATCATTGATTATGGAGATTTGGAGCTCAAAGGCAGCACCCTCCAGGCCGTTCAAAAACACCACCCTGTAGATCCCTTTGAAAACCCTGGAGAATCGGACCTTACAGCCCATGTTGATTTTGGAAAACTCCAATACACAGCAGAATCCAGGGGATTTTCCACAAAATTCACCACCCAAAGAAATTTTCTTCTCTCCCTTGGCATTGAAGTTTATTCCCAAAAGCTTCTTCCCCAAATGCCTTTGATTCAAGATGATCTCCACCGCCTCGTTTCTCCAAGTGAGATGGGAAATTTATTTAAAGTTCTTGTAATTTGGAATTAAATGATTTACAATTGCTTTGTTAAATTTAAATAAGGATTAAAGTATGAAAAAACTAATATTATTGTTTCTTGTCATTTTTACTGGATGTAAATCAGATAAGGAAGCATCCCCTGTCACTCATGAAATTATATTGGAAAATATTTCAAAAACTTTCAAATCTTTAGATGTAGTCAAAGAACACGTTCGATTTGTCAATACCGTCCACAGTTCAAGGGAAATACTGGTGATTGAAGGGGGAACTTTTTTGGAAGGAATGACCAATGACGATGGGGCAGTAAAATTATATGGGGGAAGAATTTCTAAGGATTTTATCAATAATAGGGGCGCGGTTTATATCAATGGCAAAAACGAAGTTTTCATTGAAGGAGCGTTTAAAAGTATTGGACAACCTACTTTGAGTAAACATAGAAATCCGACAAACGGTCTTAGAATCACGGTTGGGGAAAAACCTCTTGAAGCTTCGAGTGCCGTTTTTGATGAACACACTGAAATCAATGTTGTTTTAACCGATGATTTTCCTAGCTTTAGTGTGATTGATGTTAAAACTGGCCTTTATTTTGGTTCCCGAACAATATTTAATTTTGAAAAAAGCAATAAAAAACCTATTCCAAAAGGGACGAAATTCAAACTTTTTAGAGCAAAAACCATTCATTTATCTCAATCTAATCTAGATGATCGTGCGCGTTACCCCATAGAATATCGGGGGAGTTCGGCGGCTACAAATTATACAGGTGCAGATTTAGATAGTATTGAGATTACAAAAGAAAAAGATCCAAATTTTGAGTATCTAGTTGTGACTGTGAAGAAAGAAATCACGCCTTCATAATCCAATACTTTGAGATCATTGAACCAGGAATAAAGGCGTCTTTATCATGATTGATTTAGAATGATTTCCGTCGCCGTGTTTCTCCAGAGGAGATGGGGGATTTATTTAAAGTTCTTGTAATCTGGAATTGAGAAATAAAAAAATATGTTTCTAAAATATCGTTTACTTTAGAGCGATAGACAAAAGGTATACCTGGGTCCTTTTTTATTTCCAAGAAGAAAACTTCAGCTTCGAGGTGACAGATTGGACTGAAGTCTTGTAGCTCTTTTGCAGCCATTATTCTCCACCTCACTTCTGCTGTTTTATCGTTCATAATGCTTCTATAGGCTTCCATGGCTTTTGATTTGTAAATCACGCCGAGTCTTTCTGAGGTGGATTCTAGCCAGTCTCGATTTGTTTTAATTGAGGTGTTCTTTGTATATCTGAGGGTTAAAGTTGTTAAACCCCGAGCTGCATGTACTCTCGTGCCGGCCGCGATTTCTGGATTGGTTGCAATATCGAAGCACACGTCGGCTGACATATCTGAGTTGAACAAAGCCAGTTGTTCTGCAACCTTGATTTTTCTGAGCGGATCTAAGGCTGGATCTTGACTTATAATACGTAAAGCTAAAAAGATGAGATTTTCTTTCTGATTTTTTTTTGATGTTAAAATATGAACTAAGTTCCATTTCTCATCGGCTGATAAGACTTTCATCTTTTTGAAAAGATCGTATTCCGCGCCTTCATAAGGAATTTCTTCTTCTATTGGACGCATCTCATTGAAATCATTTTTTTTCCAAACCCCCTCCCAGAGCTCTTTCCATCCTGTGAAAAACTCATCCCATAAATTTTCCCCGAATAAGTCTGTTGTAAAAAACATACCTATGATCATCATTCTTATTAAATATTTCATAACCCAATTCCTTTTTAGAAAATGGTAGAAAATATTCATCAATATTTCATTGAGAAAGTGATGTAATTTGATATAAAATGTATTGAATTATTAACTTTTTATTGACAATTACTTAATTTTTTATAGAAAATTGGGAAACTATTCGTCTAAGTGGCCTGTTGCTTTGAGGACTAGATATATGTTCAGATTGGGGGTGGTCTAAAATTTCTTTTGCGGCTGAAATAACATCAGGGCATATATCCTTTTTTTGGGATAGGAGGTAACATAACTCCAAAGCTTCTTCCTTGTAGATATTCATATGTATGAGTTTTTTGATTGTCGAAATTCGGCACCAAGGGTCTATAGATTCATCTTGAGAAAGGTGTAAATAATGCCGGGCTGTTTTATGATGATCCTGTTCAAGTTTATTTAAAATAGAGACTGCATCGATTCTTGTCCAAGGATTGTCATTTGAATCTTCAATAATCCAGATTAAAGCTAATCTTTTGAGTATTTTCTCTGAGTCTGTTTCTTCAGGTAATTTCTTGACGTATGAAAATCTTCCAGATGAATGTTGGGAATATTGCATATCATGCAAAATATCTAAGGGGTCTTTAATTAAATGTTCTAAAGATAAAAGTAAGTCTTGTTTTGCTGAGATTTTGGGTAAAGTTTTTCCAACATGCTCCAAAGCATTTTTGAATGCAAAAAGTTTTGCTGGATGCTCACAGGCTTGGCTGATGACGATATTGAATTTAGCTTCATCTTCGTTTTGCATAATAAAATCAATATATGAATATTCCATAGCAAAAAGAGATGTATTTTTTATCAAAAAAATCAGTAAAAAAAATAATTTCATTTAACCATATGTCTCACGTACAAAAGAGTGGAGAATAAAATCAAGAAAATAAGAAGACACAAAAATCCATCGGAACCCAACGGTTTTTGGTTGTGATCAATGCGTTTTTCAATAAATTGGAGATATAAGGTGGTTCCAAAGGCTCCTAAAAAAATGGCTATAAAAATACTTGTTAGGAACGCCACTGCTAAGGGAAGTAATCCCATGATTAGATTGATCCCAAGAATAGAAAGGGCGATTTTATAGAGTCTTCTATACACAAGCCAGGGTAGTCCTCCGAAAAATGCGGCCCAGTTCCAAGAAATAAACTTGAATGAGCCGTCAGATTCTGCCCGGGCGCGCAGATAATAAACTTTTGAGTTTAAAATCTGATCGCTTAAATGTGCGCTAATGTGTTGTTCGAAAAGTTCTCTATCGTTCATGAACATCCACTTGTTGAGCCACAGGTATTACACTTGAGGCAGGTTCCATTACGCACCAACGTGAAATTTCCACATTCAGAACAGGCATCTCCTTGATAACCTTGAAGCTTTGCCTGGGCTACTTTTTGGGCTGTGGAAGGTTCTTGCGGCGAAGATGAATTAGACACAACAAAGAAATTCCCCCTTGTAAATCCAGAACTTCCTGCAAAAGTCACAACTTTATCTACGGTTTCGTCTTGCTTAATGATCGGGCTTCCGATGCTTCCTGGGTCCATTTCCTCAGGAATGCTGTGGGCCAAATCCGTGCGTCCAAGGTAAGAGATTGCCAGTTCCCTAAAGATATAATCAATCACAGAAGTTGCCATCTTAATTGTTGAGTTTCCTTCCACGCGTCCTGATGGATCAAAACGTGTAAAAGTGAAGGCTTCGACAAATTCTTCCAAAGGAACGCCATATTGGAGACCAATTGAAATGGCCATGGCAAAATTGCTCATCAAACTTCTAAAAGCCGCGCCTTCTTTGTGCATGCTGATAAAGAGCTCGCCCAAATTTCCATTGGGATATTCACCTGTGGTGATATAAACCTTATGACCGCCAACGGAGGCTTTTTGAGTGTATCCTCTGCGGCGTTCTGGCAGGCGGTGACGTTTTCCGGAAACAACACGTTCAATGACGCGTTCAACAATTTTTTCGCTAATTTGGACAACTTGTTCGGCTTTGGGCAAATCATCAAAGTCCTCATCATCCACCAAAGATCCGCTTAAAGGCTGGGAAAGTTTTGAACCATCTCTGTAAAGGGCATTGGATTTAAGCCCCAATTTCCAAGAAAGCATATAGGCTTCTTTACAATCATTGATGGATGCATGTGTTGGCATATTGATCGTTTTGGAAATTGCGCCTGAAACAAATGGCTGAACAGCTGCCATCATTTCAATATGACTTTGAGCCGAGAGATACCTCTTTCCTTTTTTACCACAGGGGCTTGCACAATCAAATACACTGTAGTATTTCGCATCTAAATGAGGCGAGCCTTCAATTGTCATTGTCCCACAGCAATATTCATTGGCGGCATCAATATCTGCTTTGCCGAACCCTAAGGTTTCTAAAAGATTAAACGCTGGATCATTAAATTCTTGAGGAGAGATTTTTAAAGTTTTGGATAAAAATTCTTCTCCCAAAGACCATTTATTAAAGACGAACCGGATATCAAAAGCACTGGCAAGTGAGTTTTTGAGCATATCAATCTCTTTTTCACCAAAGCCTTTTTCCCTTAAGGATTTGTAGTTGATGACAGAAGAATTTTCAAGACTTCCATGTCCTAAAATATATTGTTCAATATCTTTGATTTGTGAATCGGTATATCCAAGACTTAAAAGACCTTGGGGAACCATGCGGTTGATAATGCGGAAATATCCCCCCCCTGCAAGTTTTTTGAACTTCACCAAGGCAAAGTCGGGTTCAATCCCTGTTGTGTCGCAATCCATCACAAGACCAATTGTTCCTGTGGGGGCAATCACGGTTGTTTGTGCATTTCTGAATCCATGTTTGCTTCCAAGTTCCAAAGCGCTATCCCAAGATTTTTTTGCTTCATCAATCAGATTCACATTGTGAGAAAGATCATTGGCATTTAAGGGAACAGGTAGAATTGTTAACTTATCATATCCACCTTTTTTACCATAGGCTGCATTTTTATGGTTTGAAATGACCCTGAGCATATCCTTTGCGTTGACTTTGTATCCGGGGAATGTGCCTAATTCTTTGGCCATGAGCGCAGAAACCGCGTAAGATGTACCCGTCATGATCGCAGCCAATGCTCCTGCAATGGCTCTACCCTCTTTACTATCATAGGGAATACCGCAGGACATTAAAACTCCCCCAAGGTTTGCATATCCAAGGCCAAGGGTGCGGTAATCATAAGATCTTTGCGCAATTTCTTTTGAAGGGAATTGGGCCATGGTCACAGAAATTTCAAGGGTCATTGTCCACAAAGAAATCGCATGTTTATAAGCTTCAATATCAAAATTGAGTTCTAACGGATTATCCCCTTCTTTTTTGAAGGTATAAAGGTTTAAAGACGCAAGGTTACAGGCAGTATCATCCAAGAACATGTATTCAGAACATGGATTTGATCCATTAATACGGCCGCTTTGGGGGCAGGTATGCCATTCATTGATTGTTGTATCGAATTGAATCCCTGGATCAGCGCACTCCCAGGCGGCGTAGCTGATTTTATCCCAAAGATCTTTTGCTTTAAGTGTTCTATGGATTTCCCCATCGGTTCTGCGTATGAGATTCCAATTTTTGTCTTCTAAAACGGCATTTAAGAAATGATTATCGACTCTAACACTGTTGTTCGAATTTTGTCCAGAAACAGTAAGGTATGCTTCGCTATCCCAATCGGTGGTCAAGACTTTAAAGTCGATTTCTTTGGCGCCTTGGGATGTCATTTGAATAACGCGTCCAATATAGTTTTCAGGAACCATTTCTGATTTTGCCTTGCGGATTGCTTTTTTCAGGGCCATATTTATTTTGGGGTTACAGGCATCTTCCAATGTGCCATCAAATTCGTGAATCGTATTAAAAATTTCTGACAAATTGCGCTTTACAATTTTGGATCCGGTGACCAAGCTTGCAACTTTTTGTTCCTCTTCAACTTTCCAGTTTACAAATTCTTCAATATCGGGATGATCCACATCTAAAATCACCATTTTTGCAGCTCTTCTGGTGGTTCCTCCCGATTTAATCGCCCCTGCAGAGCGGTCTCCAATTTTGAGGAAACTCATCAAGCCTGAGGAACGACCACCGCCCGAAAGAGATTCGCCATTCCCACGGATTTTTGAAAAGTTTGATCCTGTACCTGATCCATATTTAAAAAGACGTGCTTCCCGGACCCAAAGATCCATAATGCCTCCATCATTGACCAAATCATCGCCGACGCTTTGAATAAAACAAGCATGGGGCTGGGGATGTTCATAGGAAGAGGTTGAACTTGTGAGTTTTCCGGTTTTAAAATCAACATAATAGTGACCTTGGGAATGTCCTTCAATACCGTAAGCCCAATGAAGACCTGTATTGAACCATTGTGGTGAATTTGGCGCGGCCATTTGGTGAATGAGCATATAGCGCATTTCATCAAAATAAGCCAAGGCATCTTCTTCGCCATCAAAGTATCCGCCTTTCCAACCCCAATAGGTCCAGGCTCCTGCCATACGATCAAAAACTTGTGTAGCAGATTGTTCACTTGAGGTTCTTTGGTTTTCAGGAAGTGATGCCAAAATATCCTCATCTGGGACTTGGCGTTGGAGCCAAACGGGGATTCCTTCTTCCTCAACTTTTTTTAAAGCCAAAGGAACACCGGCTTTGCGAAAATATTTTTGCGCAATAATGTCACAGGCAACGGAGGACCAGCTTGCGGGGACTTCTATATTTTCTAACCTAAAAACGATGGATCCATCGGGATTTTTAATTTCTGAAGTTGCTCTTTGGAAGACAATATTTGAGTAAGGGGAACTATTAGTGGTGGTAAAACGACGTTGAATTTTCATAAAAAACCTCTTTATATATTTAATTGATGTGTTTAATTTCAGGGTGACTTCTCTATGAATTAAACTACTCTTGTCCTCAAATTCTTTCAATAAAAATATTTACTTTTTTTTAAAAAAAAAGGTTGATTTTTTGAAGCACCCGGAAAATCTATTGCATTTAAATAAATTAAAATTAGGGGTTTCTTAACTTTTTTCTTTTATATTCATAGTATTAACGAATTAAACGTAAAAGGAGTCGCTTCAAAATGAAACTGCAAAATTCAAGTATTTTTCAAAATAAATATTTTTTCTGGGGAAGTATAGGGATCATTTTGATCTTGGTGTGTAAAATCGGATCCATGTTTTTTGCAAGTAAGCCTATTCCAAAAATTTATACTGTGCCTTTGGCAGAAGTTGCGCATGTGATTAAAAAAACAGTTCCTTATGAAATTACCGCCCCTGGAACGTTTATGACCATGCAACAAATTAGTATTTATAACCGTGTTGATGGGGAAATTTTGACAATGCCCTTTAAAGAAGGAGATATTGTTAAAGAAGGGGATATTCTTTATACGCTCAATGTTGCGGATCAGGAAGCAAAACTTGCTCAGGTTCAAGGATCTTTAGAAAAAGATATGGCACTTTTGGAAGATGCGAAAAAAGAATATGACCGCAATGCAAAACTTTTTAAACAAGGATTTGTGTCTGCGTCCCAATTAGATCTATTGAAAAGTAATAGAGACAGTTTAGAAGCCAGTATTAAGACCGATCAAGGTAATATTGATTATATGAAAATTCAAATTGGGTATGCGACAATTCGAAGTCCAATTACGGGACGTATTGGTTTTACCAAAGTCAATATCGGAACCCTTGTCAAAGCTTCATCTACGGCGCCAATTACAACGATTATGAAACTTGATCCTATGGATTTTATATTCTCATTATCAGAAAAATATCTTGATTTTTTAAATAAAACACCGCTGGATAAATTTAAAATTGCTTTAACAGATGAAAATTATGTGGAAAAAACCGCAATTGGTAAGTTAATCGCCCTTGATAACAGTATCAGTACAGCAACGGGGTCTCTCCAGGTGAAAGCCAGATTTGATAATAAAAATTTTGAATTTTGGCCTGGGCAATATTTAAATATTAAAATCGTTTTGGAAGAGAAAAAAGATGCTTTGATTGTTCCCGCAAGGGCGGTGCAAAGTGGTCCTAAAGGTCCTTATGTTTTTGTGTGTAAAGAAGAAGATCAGACATTTTCCATGCGTGACGTTAAAGTTGGGATCACTGCAGAAACTTGGGCACTGGTTGAAACTGGTTTGAAAGAGGGGGATTTGGTCCTTGTTTCTGGGCAAAATGCCTTTAAAAATGGAACAAAAGCTGCAAAGCTTGAAAAACAAGATACGAATCTTTTGATTGAAGCAAAGGACAAAAAATAATGAACTTTTCGAGCATTTTTATTTTCCGTCCCATTATGACGATTTTATTGATGGTCGCTTTTATTTTTGCAGGATGTATTGGATATTCTCTTTTACCAATCAACTCACTTCCAAGAATTGATTTTCCAACGATTCAAGTCACTGTTTTGTTTCCTGGGACGTCAGCAGAAACCATGGCGCGAACGGTTGCTCTACCTTTGGAACATATGTTTTCCTCAATTGATGGAGTTGATACGATGAACTCGACCAGCAGTCAGGGGAAAACGCAAATCACACTCCAATTTGGTTTAAATCGCAATATTGACGCGGCGGCCCAAGATGTGGGGTCCGCAATTTCTGGAGCTCAAAAAAACCTCCCCGTGGGACTTCCAAATCCACCAACTTATGCAAAAATTAATCCGGCAGAAACGCCGGTTCTTTACATTTCGGTCAACTCGGAAAGTTTGAAAAACGCGCAAGTTGATATGTATGCGCGTAATTTTATCGCGGACCGTATTTCTATGTTGCCAGGAGTGGCACAGGTGGACAACCTTGGAAGTCAGAAATATGCGGTGCGTATTTATGCAAATCCTCAAATTTTAGCCATGCGGGGCTTGACTTTAACGGACGTTTCAAATGCGGTTGCACATGCAAATATATTGGCTCCGTCGGGGTTGATTTATGGTTCTTTTCAAGCAGGTGTGGTCAATCCCAACAGCAGCCTTCAAACAGCCGCTGATTTTGAAAATGTGATCGTGAATGAAGTGGGCGGTGTGCCGCTACGGCTTAAAGATGTGGCCACAGTTAAAGACAGCATTGAAGATGATCGAAGGGCTGCCTGGTATAATAAAACGCCTTCGGTTCTTTTGGCTGTGAGTCGCCAGCCAGGTGCAAATACGGTTGAAGTGATTGATAGTGTTCATAATCTCCTTCCCCAAATTAGGGCTCAGCTTCCTCAAACCCTGAATGTGGATGTGTTGGCGGACAGGTCTGAAGCGGTGCGTGATGCTCTGCGGGATGTGAAATACACCTTTGTGCTGACGATGATTTTGGTCATTGGGGTAATTTATATGTTTTTGAACAATATGAGAGCAACGTTTATTCCAAGCATCACACTTCCCATTGCCATTATTGGGAGCTTTGCTTTCATGTATATTTTTGGATATAGCTTGAATAATTTAACACTTTTGGCTCTGACTCTGGCCGTTGGATATATCGTAGATGATGCGATTGTAGTTGTTGAAAATATTAGTCATCATGTTGAACATGGTATGCCCTCTGTGGACGCTGCGGTTCAAGGAAGCAGTGAAATTTCTTTTACTGTTCTTTCCATGACGCTTTCATTGGGCGCCGTTTTTATTCCCATTATTTTCATGCAAGGCGTTGTGGGGAGACTCTTTCACGAGTTTGCAATCACGATTACCGTTGTGATCATGATTTCATGTTTTATTTCACTGACCCTCACGCCCATGATGGCAAGATTTTTACTTGTTGCAGATCAGCAAGCGGATAAAAAACCCTCAAGATTTGAAATTCTTTATAATCAGGTAGAAGCGTTGTATAAATTATCTTTAAATTGGGTGATGAAGCGCCAACGGGAAACGCTGTTTTTTTTCACCTTTCTTTTTTGTTTCAATATTTTTCTTTTTATGCAGGTGAGCAAAGGATTTTTCCCGACAGAAGATACCGGATTTATTTTTGGGTTTTATGAATCCACAGCTGAAACTTCCTTTGAATCTATGAAAAGAACGGCTGAAAAAGTTTCTGATATTGTGTCTAAAGACCCGGATGTTCTTAATTTCAACGTTTCTCTTGGAGGAGGGAGTTTGAGCAATGCAGGCCGTGTTTTTATTGCGCTCAAACCTGTTGATCAAAGGCAAAAAAATATTCAAACAAAGATAGGAGATTTTAGAAAAGCCTTCACTCAGATTGCCGAAGTTCAAATGTTTTTACAACCCGTCGTGAACTTAAATCTTGGGGGATTGATCAGTAAAAGTCAATATCAGTATACTTTGCAGGGAACAGACTTGAAAGAGTTATATAAATACACACAAAATTTTGAGCAAGAACTTAAAAAAATCCCTGGATTTTTAGATGTGACAACGGATTTACAGCTGAACGTTATGAATGCAAATGTGAAGATCAATCGTGACCGAGCATCTATGCTGGGTATTGCGATTTCAGACATTACAAATGTTTTAGGAAGCGCGTTTGGAGATCTTCAAATTTCAACAATTTATAATGATCAAGACAGTTATAAAGTCATTTTAGATGCCTCAAAAAATCAATCACGTGTTTTGGGAGATCTTTCCCATCTTTTTGTAAAAACAAAAAAAGGAGACCTCGTCAGATTGGATACCGTTGCCAAGTTTGAATTTGGGAATTCGGCTTTGACTGTCAATCATTTTAATGAAGTCCCTTGTACAACAGTTTCTTTTAATTTACGCCCCGATATGAGTTTGGGAGAGGCTGTGGCCAAGCTTGATGAGGCAGAAATTAATCTCAAAAGACCCCAAAGTATAACGGGCGCATTTCAAGGAACAACGCAGGTCTTTAAAGCCATGCAAACACAGGCACTATGGCTGATTTTAGCGGCAGTTTTGACAATATATCTGATTTTAGGGATGCTTTATGAAAGTTATATCCACCCCTTGACGATTCTCTCCAGTCTTCCAACAGCTGGAATTGGAGCACTTATGGCATTGATCTTCACGGGGATGAATCTTGATGTGATCAGTTTAATTGGATTTATTATGCTCATTGGAATTGTGAAAAAGAATGCAATCATGATGATTGACTATGCCCTTGTGGAAGAACGTCAACATGGAAAATCGCCTGAAGAAGCCATTGTTGAAGCGGCGTTTCGAAGGTTTAGACCGATTATGATGACAACGCTTGCCGCTATTGTGGGAATTCTTCCCATCACTTTTGGTCTGGGGGCAGGGGCGGAACTCCGCCAGCCCTTAGGCGTTGCGGTTGCGGGGGGGCTTATGGTTTCTCAAGTTTTGACTCTTTATATTACGCCGGTGATTTATATTTATTTGGATAAATTATCGAAAAGGGTTAAGTCTCTGGCTTTACAAACGGTATAATTATGGGATTTTCGAGCATTTTTATCCTCCGGCCGATTATGACGACGCTTTTAATGCTCTCGTTTATTTTTGCTGGTGCTCTTGGTTATGTATTTCTGCCCATTAATTCGCTTCCAAGAATTGATTTTCCAACGATTCAGGTCTCTGCCAGTTTTCCGGGAACTTCCGCTGAAACAATGTCGCGGACTGTGGCTTTGCCTTTAGAGAGGGCTTTTTCTTCCATTGCAGGGGTTGATACGATGAATTCTGTCAGCAGCCAGGGAACAACGCAAATCACCTTGCAATTTGTGTTAGAAAGAGACGTTGATGCCGCGGCTCAGGATGTTGAATCTGCCATTGCTGCAGCTCAAAAGAATCTCCCCACGGGCATGCCCACACCGCCTAGTTATAAAAAATTTAACCCTTCGGAAACCCCTGTGATTTTTGTCTCCGTGAATTCGGATACTCTGCCTTTATTTGAGATTGATAAATATTGTCAAACGTTTATTGGGGACCGTATTTCAATGCTTCCTGGAGTTGCACAGGTGGATATTATGGGAAGTCAAAAATATGCGGTGCGCATTTATGCAAATCCTCAAATTTTAGCCCTTCGGAATCTAACCCTGACGGATATATCTCATGCAATTTCGAGTGCAAATGTCCTTTCTCCCTCTGGCCTTCTCAATGGAGAATTGCAGGCATCTGTTGTGAATCCAAATAGTTCTTTACAAACGGCCAAAGATTTCAAAGAAATTATTGTATCGCAGATCAATGGGGTTCCCTTAAAACTTAAAGATGTGGCCGATGTTCAAGATAGTGTGGAAAATGATCGCACGGCGGCATGGGTTAATAAAAGACGTTCTATTACGCTTGCGGTGAGCCGTCAACCTGGTTCAAATACTGTGGAAGTGACGCAAAGTGTGCGGGATATGATTCCAAAATTACAGGAACAGTTACCCAAAACTCTCAATATTGATATTTTGGCAGATAGGGCTGAATCTGTACGTGATTCCCTGCGGGATATCAAATACACTTTTTTGCTTACAATGATTTTGGTTATTGGTGTTATTTTTATATTTTTACGCAGCATTTGGGCAACACTTATTCCTGTAATGACACTGCCAATCGCGATTATCGGAAGCTTTGCGTTCATGTATTATTTGGGATATAGCCTGAATAATTTGACGCTTCTGGCTTTAACACTTTCCATTGGCTATATTGTCGATGATGCAATTGTTGTTCTTGAAAATATTAGCCACCATGTGGAAAATAAAATGAATCCTTTTGATGCGGCGATCAAGGGAAGCGCGGAGATCTCTTTTACCGTTATTTCCATGACTTTATCCCTGGTTGCTGTCTTTATCCCCATTATTTTTATGCAAGGCATCGTTGGGCGATTATTTCATGAATTTTCAATTACAATTTCTATTGTTATTTTGATGTCTTGCTTTATTTCCTTGACGTTGACTCCGATGATGGCGCGTTTTTTTCTCTCAACAGAGAAAGAACGTCCCTTTTCTTTTCTCGTCTTTTTTGAAAATTATTATAAAAAATTAGAAATATTCTATCATTCTTCTCTTTCATGGGTGATGAAACGGCAGCGTCAGACGCTATATTTTTTTGCTCTACTTTTTTGTTTTAATATTTTTCTTTTTACTCAAGTGAATAAGGGATTTTTTCCAACAGAAGATACAGGCCTTATTTTTGGAACATTTGAAGCCACAGCGGACACGTCTTTTGAATCCATGAAAAAAACTGCTGCAAAAATATATGATATTCTTGAAAAAGACAAGGACGTTCTGAATTATAATTTATCTATTGGTGGGAGTGCATTGAGCAATGCGGGCCGTGTTTTTATCAATCTTCAGCCCATAGGTAAACGCCATAAAAACATTGAAGAAAAACTGAAGGATTTAAGAAAAGCTTTTTTTGCTATTCCTGAACTGAGAGTTTTTTTACAGCCTGTGGCGAGTCTTCGTGTTGGGGGGCTTTCGAGCAAAAGCCAGTATCAATATACTTTTCAAGGGTCGGATTTAGATCCTTTATATGCTTATACACAATTATTTGAAAAAGAGCTTAAAAAAATCCCTGGATTTTTGGACGTGACAACGGATTTACAGCTCAATGTGTTGAATGCCAATATTACAATTGACCGCGACCGGGCATCTACTTTGGGCGTTCCAATAAAAAACATTACGAATATTTTGGGAAGCGCTTACGGAGATAGTCAAATTTCAACAATTTTTACAGACCAAGATAGTTATCAGGTGATTTTAGATGCGTCAAAAAATCAATCGCGTATATTGCAAGATATTTCAAATTTGTTTGTAAAAAACGATCAAGGAGGTCTTGTTCGTTTAGACAGCATTGCAAAATTTGAAAGGGGGAATTCATCCCTTACGGTGAATCATTTTAATGAGCTTCCTTCAACCACGGTTTCTTTTAACTTGGATAAAGCTGTGAGTCTTGGGGAAGCTGTGAAAAAAATAGAAGATCTTGAAATTAACCTTAAAAGACCACAAACGATTACCGGTGCATTTCAAGGAACAACTCAGGCGTTTAAAGCGATGCAGACTCAGGAACTGGCGCTTATCTTAGGGGCGATTGTGACAATTTATATTATTCTAGGGATGCTCTATGAAAGTTATGTTCACCCCTTGACGATTCTCTCCAGCCTTCCAACCGCTGGTATTGGCGCATTGCTCGCGCTCATGGTGACGGGGATGAATTTTGATATCATTAGCTTGATTGGGTTGATCATGCTCATTGGAATTGTCAAGAAAAACGCCATTATGATGATTGATTATGCCCTCGTGGAGGAACGACTTCATCATAAGTCCCCGGAAGATGCAATCATTGAAGCAGCTCACAGGCGGTTTCGCCCCATTATGATGACAACGTTTGCAGCCATCATGGGGATTCTTCCCATTGCCCTTGGGCTCGGGGCAGGCGCGGAACTTCGTCAACCTTTAGGTGTTGCCGTTGCAGGGGGACTTATGGTTTCTCAAATTCTGACACTTTATATCACGCCAGTCATTTATATTTATCTAGATAAATTTTCTAGAAAAAAAGAGTATTTACAATATCAGGAGAAAGTCTCATGAACTTTTCAAGCATTTTCATCTTTCGTCCAATTATGACAACTTTATTGATGATTTCGTTTCTTTTTGCAGGGGGCCTTGGTTATTATCTTTTGCCCGTCAATTCTCTTCCTAAAATGGATTTCCCAACGATTCAAGTGACGGTGAGTTTTCCTGGGACTTCTGCTCAGACGATGTCGCGAACAATTGCGCTTCCTTTAGAACGCTCGTTTGCGTCCATTGCAGGGATTGAGTCAATGAATTCCATGAGCAGCCAGGGAACAACCACAATAACCCTTCAGTTTGTGCTGGATCGAAATATTGATGCGGCTGCGCAAGATGTGGGTTCGGCAATTGCGGCGGCGAAAAAAAAGCTTCCTGCGGGACTCCCAAATCCTCCGACATATCAAAAAATTAATCCTTCGGAAACGCCTATCATTTATCTGGCACTGAGCTCTTCGACTTTGCTGCTTTCACAAATCGATATGTATGCCCAAACGTTTATTGGGGACAGAATCTCGATGCTGCCAGGGGTGGCTCAGGTGGATGTTCAGGGGAGTCAAAAATACGCCGTGCGGATTTATGCAAATCCCCAATTGCTTTCCATGCGACAATTGGCTTTAACGGATCTGTCAACGGCTGTGAGCAATGCCAATATTTTGTCTCCTGCTGGGCTTCTGAATGGAAAAATTCAAGCAGAAGTTTTAAATCCCAATAGTGGCCTTTTAAATGCGCAGGATTTTAAAAAGGTGATTATTGCGCAAAAAAACGGCATGCCCCTGCGCCTTGAAGATGTGGCCGAGGTTGAAGACAGTATTGAAAATGATCGAACGATTGCCTGGTATAATAAAACACCAGCAATTATCGTGGCCATTAGCCGTCAGCCAGGGGCCAATACCATCGAAGTTTCAGACCAAATACATGAGATTTTACCTAAATTAAAAGCCCAGCTTCCTCAAACTCTAAATATTGATGTTCTTTCGGATCAGTCTCAATCCATCCGTGAGTCGATGCATGATGTGAAATATACATTTTTCCTGACGATGATTTTGGTTATTCTTGTGATTTTTGCATTTTTGCGTAATGTGCGTGCAACCTTGATTCCGAGCATTACGTTGCCCATTGCCATTATTGGCACGTTTGCGTTTATGTATTATTTAAATTATAGCCTGAATAATTTGACGCTTTTGGCTTTGACCCTTGCCATTGGCTATATTGTGGATGATGCGATTGTGGTTCTTGAAAATATTATGCATAAAATTGAAAATAAAATGTCCCCTTTAGATGCGGCGATTCAAGGGAGCAGCGAAATCTCATTTACGGTTTTGTCCATGACGTTGTCTTTGGTTGCCGTCTTTATTCCGATTATTTTCATGGAAGGAATCGTGGGGAGGCTTTTCCATGAATTTGCAATGACGATTACAATTGTGATTTTGATTTCCTGTTTTATTTCTTTAACGCTCACGCCCATGATGGGGCGTTTTTTGAAAGCGGCCAAGGAAGAAGAGAAAGAATCATATCTGGAAAGTTTATATAAAAAGCTAGAAACCGCTTATAAAAAATCTCTTGAGTTTGTGATGAAAAGACAAACACAGACCCTTTATTTTTTTGTTGCGCTCTTTTGTTTCAACATTTTCCTCTTTAACGTTGTGCATAAAGGATTTTTTCCAACGGAAGATACAAGCCTGATTTCAGGAACGTTTGAAGCAACGGCAGAAACTTCATTTGAATCCATGAAAAAAACCTCGCACAGGATTTTAGATTTGATCGAAAAAGACTCAGATGTCCTGAATTTTAATATTTCAATTGGGGGGACATCTTTACCCAATCAGGGTAATATTGCCATTACATTAAAACCTTCAAATCAGAGAAGCAAAACAATCGATGAAAAAATACAAGATTTTAGAAAAAGTTTCTTGAGCGTTTCTGAAGCTCAAGTCTTTTTGCAGCCTGTTGCAAACCTTACCCTTGGGGGACTTGCGAGTAAAAGCCAATATCAATACACTCTTCAAGGATCGAATTTACAAGAATTATATGAATACACACAAAATGTTGAACAAGCTTTAAAGAAAACCCCAGGATTCATAGACGTGACAACGGATTTGGAACTTAATGTCTTGAATGCCAATATCAACATCGACCGCGACCATGCATCTCTTCTTTGTGTGCCGATGATCAATATTACAAATACCCTCGGAAGTGCGTTTGGGGATCTTCAAATCTCAACCATTTTTACCGACCATGACAGTTATAAAGTTATTTTGAATACCTCCAAAAACCAATCCCGTGACCCGCAAGACCTTTCAAAATTATTGGTAAAAAATACAAATGGTGATCTTGTGCGCTTAGATGCATTTGCAAAGTTTGAACCTGGGAATTCAGTGCTTACGGTGAATCACTTTAATGAAATCCCCGCAACAACCGTTTCATTCAATTTAGATCAGGGAACAAGCCTTGGGGAAGCCATTGAAAAAATTGAGAAGTTAGATGAGGGTGTTCCACGGCCCAAAAGCATAACTGCAGATTTTCAAGGGACAACGCAGGTTTTCAAAGCGATGCAGTCGGGGCAAATTTGGCTGATTTTAGCAGCTGTGCTTACGATTTATATGATTCTTGGTATGCTTTATGAAAGTTATATCCACCCTATCACAATCCTTTCAAGTCTGCCCACGGCGGGTATTGGTGCTTTGCTTGCCTTGATTTTTACGGGGATGAATTTGGATGTGATCAGCTTGATTGGATTTATTATGCTCATTGGAATTGTGAAGAAAAATGCGATTATGATGATCGATTATGCCCTTGTTGAAGAACGCACTCACAATAAAACGCCCGAAGTTGCCATCGTTGAAGCAGCTCATAGAAGGTTCCGCCCGATCATGATGACAACGTTTGCGGCGATCATGGGGATTCTTCCCATTACTTTTGGCCTTGGGGCAGGGGCAGAACTGCGGCAACCTCTGGGCGTTGCCGTTGCGGGCGGACTCCTTGTTTCTCAAGTTCTAACCCTTTATATTACGCCTGTGATTTATATTTATTTGGATAAATTATCGAAAAGGGTCAAGCACGCTTTTTCTTGATCTGTTTCTTTAGGGGAGCTTTTTTTGAAATAATTGATTTTTTCTCTGGTTTTTTCGAATTTTTTATCAACTCGCGAATCATAAACGAAAGTTCATTTTGCTCGCTGAGCAAAGATTGTTCTGGTACGGCAACATCAAGTTTTTTAAACGTTCCGTTAATGAGTTTTGTCATCTGGGCATCACGATAATGACGCGTTAATCCCCCCAGAATAACCGCGACAATACGTTTATCCCCCCGTTTTGCGGACGCAACGAGGTTGAATCCAGACGCATTCGTAAACCCTGTTTTACAGCAGTCCACCCCTTCGACTTTGCCTAAAAGAGTGTTATGATTCCTATAACTTTTACCCTTGTAATAAAAAGAAGTGGTTGCAAAATATTGGAAATACGAGTCGTAATGATCGATCAAATGACGGGCCAGGATTGACATATCTTTAGCAGTTGTAATTTGCTCGGGATGGGGCAACCCAGATGCATTTTTAAAGACCGTATTGCGCATGCCAATGGCTCTTGCTTTTTGTGTCATCATTTTTGCAAATTTTTCTTCAGATCCCCCTAAATACTCACCAACGGCCGCAGCAACATCGTTTGCTGAATGGGTAATTAGAGCAAGGATTGCATCAATAACAGAAATTTTACTGCCAGGTTTAAGATGCAGTTTTGTAGGAAGTTGATTGGCTGCATATTTAGAAACTGTAATCATATCATTAAGGTTTGTTTTTTCCAAGTTGAGGGCATCAAAGAGCATTTTTAAGGTAAACATTTTTGTCAGTGACGCAGGATGCCCGATGTAATGGGAATTATGGTCAAAAAGAACCTCCCCGGAATCTGCATCAATGACAATCGCGCTAAATTTCTTTTTTGTTGCCATCAAATCTGTTTGAAAGAAAAGAACGCCTAAGAAAAGTAAATGGAGAATAAATCTCATTTACTTTTTTCTCGGTAGTAATTGAGCAGATAAACTCTCAAAGCACTGGCAAGCCCTGTTTTTCTTTGGCCGTCGATTTGGCCTAAAAACTGAGGAAGGTTGAGTTTCTTTTCTTTAAGTATAGCGTCCACAGCATCCCAAAACTCTTGTTCCAAGGCAATACTGGTTCTGTGTCCTGCAATTGATATAGATTTTTTAATCATCATCCTAGTAACGACAAAGAGCGTTGCAATTTTTCAATTTTCGACTCTGTCCCTTTCGCTTTTTCTTGTGTTTCTTCTACGACCTCTTCAGGCGCATTTGCGATATAATCTGGATTATTCAGCTTTGCTTTAAATCCTGAAAATTCTTTTTCGAGTTTGCCAATTTCTTTAGAAAGCCTTTGTTTTTCAGCTTCAAAATCAATGACATCGGCTAAAATTAACGCAAAACGTACATCCCCAACGACAAAGCTCGAGCATTGTTTTAAATCGATTGTGTCTTCTTCAAATGAAATTTCGCCGAGTCTGCCAAGTTTTTTGACTAAACTTTCAAAATTATTACAAATCATCCTTATATTTTCATTTGGTTGAATGATTTTTAAAGGAACTTCTTTAGATGCAGGAACATTGAGTTCGGAGCGCGCTGACCTAATGGAGGTGATAATTTCAATTAGAGTTTGAATCTGACCAAGAGCCGTGTAATCAATATCTTGCGGGTTAAACGTTGGCCAAGGCGTTGTGATTAAAAGCTCGCCTGTCTTTTGCGACAAAGATTCGAAAAGTTCTTCGCAAATATGCGGAGTCACAGGGTTCATCACAATGTATACATTTTTTAAAATATACGCAATCATCGCCTTTGTTTCTTCTTGCGTTTCCAGAGTTCCTGTTTGCAAGAGAGGTTTTGTAAATTCAAGATACCAATCACAAAATGTTCCCCAAACAAACTGATATAAAAGATTTGCGACTTCATTGAACCTAAAATCCACCATGGCCTTTTCTAACTTTTCATTCAAGAGAACAAATTCAGAAAAAATCCAGCGGTTTAAGGTGTGCTTAGCTTTGAGTGGATCAAATCCTTCAACCAACACGCATCCGCTCATTTGTGCGTAACGGGAGGCATTCCAAAGTTTTGTGATAAAGTTTCTAGAATTTTCCACTTTTGAAACGGAAATACGAATATCTCTTCCAGGAGCTGCTAAAAAGGCCAAAGTAAATCTTAAAGCATCAGCCCCATATTCATCGCATAAATTCAATGGATCTAAAACATTTCCTTTGGTTTTAGACATTTTATGCCCTTTTTCATCGCGCACGAGGGCGTGAATATAAATCTTGGAAAAAGGGACTTCTTTCATAAAATGCATGCCCATCATCATCATCCGGGCAACCCAGAAGAAAATGATATCAAATCCTGTGACCAAAACAGAGGTGGGGTAATATTTGTCGAGTTCTTTTGTTTTTTCAGGCCAACCAAGGGTTGTAAAGGGCCAAAGGGCCGATGAAAACCAAGTATCGAGAACATCTGTCTCTTGAGTGAGGTCCACTTTTTGACCGTAATGTGCGAGTGCTTTATTTTCCGCTTCTTCTTGGCTGTTTTCAACAAATGTATGACCATCTGGGCCATACCAGGCAGGGATACGGTGACCCCACCAAATTTGCCGGGAGACGCACCAGGGCCTGATATTACGAAGCCATTCAAAATATGTATTTTCCCAGTGTTTTGGGAAATAGGTCGTTTGTCCGTCCTCTACGGCTTTAAGTGCAGGTTTTGCAAGTGTTGCGGCGTCCACATACCATTGGTCTGTCAGTCTTGGTTCAAGAATCGCGCCGGAGCGATCTCCATGGGGAATACTATGGATGATATCCTCAACTTTTTCGAGCAGGCCTTGTTCTTCTAGGGCATGAATCACAGCTTTTCTTGCCATAAATCTGTCCATACCTTGAAAAGGGGAGGGGGCATTTTCGTTTAAGATTGCAAACTGGTCAATGACCGTGATGCGATCAAGATTATGCCGGGCGCCAACTTCAAAGTCGTTAAAATCGTGCGCTGGCGTGATTTTAACAGCCCCTGTTCCCTTTTCAGGATCGCAGTATGTATCTGCAATAATCGGGATAACGCGCGTTGTGAGCGGCAGAGAAATGGTTTGTCCAACAAGATCTTTATACCGCGCGTCTTCTGGATGAACAGCAACGGCTGTATCGCCAAAAAGCGTTTCAGGACGGGTTGTTGCCACAGTTAAATATCCATTTCCATGCGTTAAGGGATATCGTATGTGATACATGTGACCTTTGAGTTCTTTTTCTTCTGTTTCCAAATCAGACACAGCTGTTTGCAAAACGGGATCCCAATTGACAAGCCGTTTATCTTTGTATGCAAGCCCTTGATGATAAAGATCCACAAAAACTTTTTTAACGGCATCGCTGATTTCAGGATCAAGGGTAAATTTTAATCTTGACCAATCGGGGGAAGATCCTAAACGTTTAAGTTGTTCGATAATCATGTCGCCGGAGTGGGCTTTCCACTCCCAGACTTTTTCAAGAAACTTTTCCCGGCCTAACTCAACTCTTGAAATATTTTGAGCGAGAAGTTGCTTTTCAACGATCATTTGCGTTGCAATTCCAGCATGATCTGTCCCTGGTTGCCAGAGAACATCATAACCTTTCATTCTATGGTAACGGGCTAAAATATCTTGAAGGCTAAATGTGAGCGCATGTCCCAAATGCAATCTACCCGTGACATTGGGAGGCGGCATCGTGATGCAATATTTAGGTTTATCAGAATCCGTTTCACAAGAGAATGCACCTGATTCTTCCCATTTTTGATAAAACTTGGCCTCAATCTCTTTTGGAGCGTAATTTTTGTCTAACATTTGATTTTCCTAAATGTTCACGGTTCACGTAATTTTTGAAACATTTTCGTAACTTCTTGGGCAACAGTTTTTTCAACCAAGCTTGGTAAATACGCATTGACCCAGTCTTTTAAAAGAGGCTGAATCAAATCGTAAATGAATGCCTGAAGCTGTGAGTTCTGATTTCCCATATCCAAAGATGGAATAGAAGGAGTCGGAATGATCGTCTCAGGTGTTTCTTTTTCTCCCGTGAGGGGAGAATTTTCTGGTATAACCTGCGCTATATTGTGAAGCGAAATGCTTGAAGCATTAAGAAGCGACGTTAAATTTTTTAAAGAGGATGGAGTGGTCAATGATTCTCCTGTTTCTTCTTTAGGTGTTTCTTTTTCTAGAACAGCCGTTTGTGGACTAATGTGCGTTGTATTCTGGGTAGAAATATTTGAAACCGCAGAAATTGACATTATATTTCCAAAAACGGGTGGAACCGCTGAGAATACTCTGGCTCCTTCTTTGGTAAATCCATAAAGCGTTTCTTTAGTTGTTCCTGTTTCTGTAATAGGTGCCGTCTGTGAATGAACACGTGTTGCATCCCGCATAGAAATGTTTGGAACAGTCAGAAGTGACGTTACATTTCCAAAAACTGATGGAGCAGCGCAGAATTCTTCTATTCCTTCTTTGACTATTACTTTTTTTGCAATAAGTTCAGGATTTTCTGAAACAACAGTCTGTGAACTCATGCGCGTTACGTTCTGGGTAGAAATACTTGGAGCAGGAGAAATTGATTTTACATTTCCAAAAACTGGTGGAGCCGCTGAGAATTCTCCTGTTCCTTCTTTGGTCACACCATAGAGTGTTTCTTTTTCTGCAACAGGAGATGCATTTTCTAGAACAACCGTCTGTGGATTGATGCGCGTTACATTTTGAACAGAAATACTTGGCGCAATAGGAAGTGGCGTTATGTTTTCAAAAACTGATGGAGCAGCGGAGAATTCGCCTGCTTCTTCTTTGGTAAAACCATAGGTTGTTTCTTTGGTTGCTTCTTGTTCTGCAACAGGGGAGGAATTTTCTGAAATAACCGTCTCTGGGATAACAGGGGTTATATTTCGAATGGGAATGCCTGACGCAGTGGGAAGTGATGTTACATTTCCAAAAACGGGTGGATTAGATGAGAATTCCCCTGTTCCTTCTTTCGTAAAGCCATAAAGTGTTTTTTTGGTTCCAGAGAGAAAAGGTTTTACAGGTTCTTGCTCACTCTCTACAGAAGGCTTACCCTCATGTTCGGGAACCGTTGATTGAGGTGCTGCTGGAAGTGGCGTTGGAAAAGGAATCGTATCATATCCCTCTTTTTGTGAAAAAGTATTCACCTCTTTTTTTTCTTCCACTTTTGTTTCTGCAGATATAATGCGGCGGATGGATGCTAAAATTTCATCCATCGACATATCATCATCAACCTTTTCTGGATGCGACATCGTAAGCTCTCTTTCTTTTATTTCAGTGCTGTTTCAACCCATTCTTTAAGCTTGGCTTTAGGCATAAATCCTTGCTTTGTGGAGACAACTTCTCCATTTTTAATCAACAGAAGTGTTGGAATACTTCTGACTCCAAATTCATTTGGCGTATGCGCGTTCTCATCAACATTCATCTTGGCAATCTTGAGGGTCCCTGTCATTTCTAAGGCAAGTTCTTCCAAAACAGGCTCAATCATTTTACATGGGCCACACCAAGATGCCCAAAAATCGAGCAAAACAGGAACGTTAGATTCTAAAACTTCCTTTGAAAAAGTATCATCTGTAACAATTGTTGCGTTCATTTATCTTCATCTCTTTCTATCTTCTTAAATTCTGATTACGAATAATTGCATATTTGGATTGTTTGCGTCAAGCAAAAATCTGGGAAGATACATTTTTTACCTCATTTTTACAACATCAAGGACTCTTTGATATGAATTGCTTCTAAAAAATCTTCATCGTGAGACACAACAATCATGGCACCTGGATAAACGATAAGAATTTCAATAATATGTTTTTTGGTTTCAAGATCTAAATTATTGGTAATTTCGTCTAAAATCAGAAGTTTTGGCGTTTTTGAGGCAATCAGAGCCAAAGAAAGCCTTGCTTTCTCTCCGCCTGAGAGGTTTTGAACCTTTGTCATCACTTCTTCATTGCTGCGAAATAAAAAATCATTCAGATGTTTTCGCAAATCCACATGAGACCAGCTTGGTACGCATTCTTCTAAATTTTCAAGAACTGTTTTAAGTGGATTTAATGTTGAATAATGCTGATCAAGAAATCCGATATCATAAGCGTTAATAACGTTCCAATCTCCCGTTATTTTTACAGATTTGTCGCCTAAAATCGCCTTGAGAAATGTGGATTTTCCCGATCCATTCTTTCCTTTAATCGCAATACGCTGCCTTGAAGAACAAGAAAAATGGATATCTTTGAGTAGATTCTCATCATATCCTGCGCTGCCATTGGTCACGCAAACCAGCATTTTTTCTCCCATATTTTGGGAAGGGATCACAAATTTGGGTGTAATAATTTCAGGCAACCTAAAATTTTGCAATGTTTCATCAATTTTATTTTTCAAGATATTGACCTCACCACGCTTTTTCCCAGAGGTTGCAGAACCTTTTTCCTTCATGGCGCCTTTAAGCTTGCGATCATTTTCGTCTTTATTGGCTTTTTTACTCGAGGATGCCCGTTTTTGTTCAAACTCAAGGGCGGCTCTTGCTTTTTTCTGAGCTTTTGAGAGCAATTCCAATTGAGCAATTTGAGAAGTTCTGCAAGATTCGAATTCGCGCATATAATCATCATAATTTCCGGAAAAAATTTCTATTTTCCCTTGATCAATATGCCAAAGTTTAGAGATAGATTTGCGCAATAACTGCGTATCATGTGACGCCACAATTAAGGTTCCCTTAAACCTATCCAAAACCTTAAAAAGAGCGCTACGATTTTTGACATCGAGATGATTTGTGGGCTCATCGAGCAATAAAACAGAAGGATCGCTTGCCAGTGCTTTGGTTAAGGCCTTTTGAAAACGTTCGCCACCACTGCAGTTCCCGGCGTCTTCTACAATTTGAGGAACACTTCCAAAGGCTATATTTTGATCCAACAGAAGTTTTTCAAGAATTTTTAAAAGGCTTGATTTTCCAGATCCATTGCGCCCAATAATGCTAATTTTTTCCCCATAAAAAAACTCTGATGAGAAATTCTCGAAGCAGGTTTTTTGAGGAAATGAGAGAGAAATATTTTGAATAGAAAAAATACGATACGACATAAAATAACTCCTTAAAAAAATGATAATTTCAATATTTTAAAAAAGTTATTTCTTCATGTCGCATAGACTCCTGTTTGTTTAATTTCAAGATTAAATTTATCAAATTTTTCTTAAAAGTCAAGAATATTTTTGTTGTGAGCTACATTTGAGGGGGAATAGCCAGTAACCTTGTAATATTAGGAGGCGCATTATGTCTTTGCGCAGTTTGCAAGGGCGTGTGTCCATCACTATTCGTGCGCGTTAAATCCGCATGAAATTCACGCAAAATACGAATAATTGCTTCGTCTTCACTATTGGCAGCAACATGCAAAGCGGTCCATGAATTTGCCCCTGGGTTATTGATATCTGCACCGCGCTCGAGCAAAGTTCTCACTGTCATGCGATTGCCCAGCATAGCTGCATAGGTCAAAGGAGTATATTGGTGGGAAACCGAGCCGATATTTGCGTTGATTTGATTGATGTCAAAGCCAGGCTCTGAAATTTTTGCAAGAACCTCTACTTTATTTTCGCTATAACCAAAGACAAAAAATGGGTTACCTGAGGCATGGGAAAGGGTTGAAAAAAAATATTGAAAAAAGAATAAAAAATAGTTTCATAATTGTGTTTTCCTTGTAATAAGTTGATATCCAAATGAACTCTCGCACAGATTTCATGAAAAAGTCAATAAAATAAAATAAATTATTTCGCCTTTTTGGAGAATGATGATTACGCGTGTTTTAAGAAGTTTTCAATATCGATAATTTTGTAAAAATAACGTGAATCAACAATATCTGGCTTTACACCGCTGATGTGTAGTAACACTGGAAGTACGGCTGTTCTGAGGGGGAAGGAGATGCGATTTAATTTTTCTTCCATTTCATCGATAATATCCATTTTGATCTCGCGGTTTCTAAACTTGAATTCGCAGGCAAAAATCCGGTAACTATACTCTTGAATGAGATAATCAATTTGACATCCTTTGTGTTTTGGAGAAGCTTTTTGAGTGTAGGGGTTGCTAAAGGCAATATCAGCAGGTGAAATATCTAGTTCCTCTACAATCAGATGGCTGTTTTCAATCAGAAGCGCTTCCATGGCAAGCCCGATGATGCTGTCAAATCCAGGGACGTTGATTTTTGACCCACGCATTGCTTTTTTGCTTTCAATTTCCCCTCTGCGCGGTTCTATAAATCTCAAATAAAAACGTATATAGGAATCGGATAATCCGTAAAGTTTTTGCGTTGTTTCTTTTTTTGTTTTTAAAGACCATTGGTTGTGTTTTCTGATAAATCCGCAAATGACCAAATTATCAATTTTTTCTTTGAGATCTTTAACAGGAAGTTCTTTAAACTCATTTTTAATTTGATCAAAGGTTTTCATCTCGTTTGCTAAAATTTCCATAATTTTCTTATGAGAGGGGCCGTCTCCATTGAAAAGATCATGAAAAATCATATCGAATTCAGAAACAAGTAACCCATTTTTTTCAAAACATAGACGTTTAATATTGGCTTCTGCTGTAAAATCCGGGTCTATTTGTTCTAAATAAAAGGGGATTCCGCCCGTGATACAAAGAATGCGATAAATGTCGTGTGCTTCTCCTCTGAATCCTTTCTTTTTTAAAAATTTTGCGCAGTCTGGCAAAGAAAGAGGTTCCATCACCATTCTTAAAGATATTCTTCCCAAAAATGCTTTACTTTTTATGATATTTTTTTCAACCCAGGTTGAAATAGTTCCAGAAAAAACTAACATCAAGTTTTTTCTTTTAGACAGATGCTGATCCCACCATATCTTGAATTTTGGGATAAATTTAGGATCTTTTGAGGCCATCCATGAGATTTCATCAAATAGAATCACTGTCGGCTCATCGGTCAACTGATCTAGAAAATAATGAAAAACATCGCTCCAGTCTGAAAAAAATTGTAGAGGTTTTTTGATGTGTTGCGCGAGTTGTCTGCAAAATTCGTCACGTTCATCTTGCGCGGTTATGCCTTCAATAGGAGCTGCTCCTGAAAAGTTTAAGAAACGTTTGCCTTTTGCAAATTCTTCAACCAAACGGCTTTTCCCAATCCTTCTTCGACCTTTGATGACGGTGATTGTTGCATCACCTCTTTTGAAGAGCTGATTTAAAAGATCGAGTTCTTGCTCTCTTCCAATGAATTCTTGCATATTTATTTAAGCCTTTATTGATATATAAAAAGCATCATATCTTTTTAGCTGTATTTTTTCAACACACTTTGTTTTCTTGTAGGAGCAATTTAGGAATGTCCTATTGTGCAATTTAAGAATGTCCGTTTTAAGAGAGGATAAAGATAATCGGGATATCCTGTGAGAAACAACTCACATTGAAGGATAGAAGAGATGTCTGAGATTATATTAAGAGGGAAAGAATTGGATAGATTATTGATCATGAACCGTGTAAAGAATAAAGATTTAACGATGAAAGAAGCAGGCATATTGCTTGGTCTTTCGTGTCGTCAGGTGGGACGTCTTAAGAAGCGGATTGAAAGTATGGGGAACGAAGGGGTACATTCCCTGAACAAGGGTGGGAATAGGCGTATCAAAGAAGAGTTGAGGGTATCGGTTGTAGAGATTCTTAAAAATCCACTTTATGAAGGATTTGGCCCGACCTTGATGAGTGAGTATTTAAAAGAAAAAGAAGGGATTCGCTTAAGCCGTGAGAAGGTACGCCAAATGATGATGGAAGAAGGTTTGTGGAAAGGACGTGCGCGTCGTAAAGCCCGGATTCACCAGAGTCGAGAACGTCGTCCTCGTTTTGGTGAGCTGGTGCAGATAGATGGGTCTTATCATCGTTGGTTTGAAGACCGGGGAACTGGGTGTTGTTTACTGGTGGCCGTAGATGACGCGACAAGCAAGATCATCGGCCTTCGATTTTGTGAATCAGAAACAACGCTTGATTATATGGCTCTGGTAAAAGAACATCTTGAGAGATTTGGACGCCCGATAACTTATTATTGCGACCGGCACAGTATCTTTAAAACCACCCGCCAGAACAGCGCTGATGGACGTGTTCAAGACACACAGTTTAAAAGAGCTCTGGGTGAGCTTGGAATTGAGCTGATTTGCGCCAATTCTCCCCAGGCCAAAGGTAGAGTTGAAAGGGCCAATCAAACGTTACAAGATCGTTTAATTAAGTGGATGCGTATTCAAAAGATTGTGACAATGGAAGAGGCCAATAAATGTGTGGATTTGTTCATTCAAGACTATAATGGGAAATTTGGTGTTGTCCCTGAGAAAGCATTTGATGCACATCGCCCTTTGAATTGCAGCGGGGAATCGTTAGAGAATAGTTTAAGCATTCAAACAAGCCGAAAATTGAGCAAGAATCTAGAATTTTCTTTTGAGAATCAAATTTATCAAATTCAAACGAAGACAAAAGGATATCGTTTGAGACAAAAGAATTTAAAGGTCTGTGGGTGTATGGATGGAGGAGTGAAAGTTTTTGATCAGAATGAGCTTCTTGCGTATAAAGTCATTGAAAAATCCTCTAAAACGCTTGTTGTTGATTATAAAAATATTAATTGTGTTGTGGATGGATTTGTCCAAGATTCTCACCTGAAAGAAGTTTCCGGTTGAATTGGGGCTTTGCCCCAAACCCCAAGGTATTTATCGATCAAAAAATGTGGGGATTGGTTCAGTGTTTCTTAATCTCTTTGGGATAGGCTTGTCTTTGCAATACAGGCAGAGGTGCCGATGGTTGCATCAAGAAATGAAAAAAGCAAGGCTAT
Source organism: uncultured Alphaproteobacteria bacterium (assembly GCA_903930075.1). Taxonomy (GTDB): domain Bacteria; phylum Pseudomonadota; class Alphaproteobacteria; order CAIYWZ01; family CAIYWZ01; genus CAIYWZ01. The sequence continues at coordinate 37,688 of CAIYWZ010000124.1, forward strand.
CACTGCTTTGCTTTTTTTTACACAAAACTCATTGACACAATCCATCCCTTAACGCTATTTTACCTTGAATGAAAACTTGAAAAATCAAGACATCTACATCTTGACGTTCAACAAAAAACGGACATTCTTAAATTGCAGAAACCAGACATTCCTAATTTGCACTAACACACACTTTGTTTTCTCGTTTGACCCAGATGTATACAGGAATTCCGATGATAAAGCCGCATAAAGAAAGAAGAACCATTTCCACAGATGCTGCCCACATGGCCCAGAGGATGAAGATGGTGCTCAAAAGGGCTAAACTCATTTCGATCCAGCTTAACGGGCGTTCTTTTTTTGTGAGCTTGATGAAACTTAAAACGCACAGGAAATAGATCACAAAAATCAGGGTTAGGGATATTTCGATGATGGATTGAAATTGTTTTCCGAGGTTTTCGTTGTGGGAGATGAAAATCAAAGACAATGTGCACAGGGAAGAAATCAGGATGCTGATATGCGGGGCATCAAAGCGGTTGAGTTTACCAAAAATCTTGGGGAATAATCCGTCTTTAACTGCGCTTAAGGGAATTTGTCCCACCACAAAAATCCATCCATGGAGGGCTCCGATCATGGAGATGATTGTGATGATTGAGATGGGAACTCCCCAATTTCCCCCAAAAATATGAGAGGCAATATCGGCATATGGGGCTTTTGAGTGCATCAAAACATCGCAAGGGATAATCCCGATTGTGGCTATAGTTCCTAAAATATAGACCGTCATGGCAATAAAAGTGCCTGTTAAAACGGCTCTTGGAATGGTTTTAGATGGATTATCAACTTGTTCTCCAGGGACCGTTCCCGTTTCAAGACCGACAAATCCCCAAAGTGTGAGAAATGTAACCGTATTGAATGATTCCCAGAATTTAAAGCTGTCGGGACTGGTAATTTCAAAATGATCAATATTGATCCAAAAAAGACCAATCAAAGGTAGAAGAAGCAAGGGGATGATTTTAAAAATGGTGAGCAAAAGTTCACCCTTAGCGGTGACGCTGACACTTAAAAGATTAAATGCCGTGAGCAAAGACAACACCAGAATTTGTAAGTGCATGCTATAGGCGTCATATCCTGCGGGAAGAAGGGGGAGCATGTACCCAACAATGCCAATGACAAGGGATAAATTGCTGATCCAGGCCATCATCCAATATCCCCAACAGGTTGCAAAACCCATTTTTTCCCCAAAAGCTTCCCTTACATACACGTAAGGTCCTCCGCTTAAGGGGAGTTTGCCAGAAAGCTTTGCAAAAATCATGGCCAGCATCACCGCGCCACAGGATGCAGCAATCCATCCTAAAAGGCTGATGCCTTTAAAGGGGGCTAAATTTGCAGGGAGCATAAAGACGCCTGCTCCCACAAGGTTTCCAACAACTAAGGCGGTCAAAGACCAAAATCCGATTTTTTTCTGTGTCATTTTATCACTCTATATTATTTAATAACAGATGGATCAATATACTTAAAATCACAGAAAAATCAATAAATATCATAAAAAATACGAGCATGCCCTGGACTTCTTCATCAATTGTGTGTATAAGAACTATAAAAGTTAATATTATTGAAGGAGAAATACACACAAGATGAGTAAAGAAGATTTAATTGAATTTTCTGGCGTTGTAATGGAAGTTTTGCCCAATGCGATGTATCGTGTTAAATTGGATAATGATCATTTGATTTTAGCCCATAGTTCTGGGAAAATGAAGAAAAATAAAATCCGCGTGATTGTGGGGGATCAGGTTAATGTTGAAATGACACCCTATGATTTAACCAAAGGACGTATAACTTTTAGACAAAAATGAACACACTCATTCTCGCTTCCTCTTCTCCAAGAAGAGCTGATTTACTTCGTCAGATCGGAATCTTGTTTACTGTGATTCCCGCAGATATTGACGAAACGCCTCTTAAATCTGAATCTCCAAAAGAATTGGTCCTGAGACTTGCACGGGAAAAAGCAGAAAAAGTAAGATTCGAGAACAAGGGCTCTTTTATTCTTGCTGCCGATACGATGGTTGTGGTGGGGAGGCGCATTTTGGGTAAACCTGAATCCCCGGAGCAAGCTCTTGCCTTCTTAGATCTACTCTCTGGACGGCGTCATAGAGTTTACACAGGGTTTTGCGTCATCACGCCGGAGGGCAAAATGACTTTGCGCCATGCGGAGACGAAAATTGCCTTTAAACGCCTGAGCGTGGATGAAAAAGACTGGTATATTTCCACAAAAGAATGGGAAGGAAAAGCCGGCGGATATGCGATTCAAGGGTTTGCCGCAAGATTTATTTCTTGGGTCAATGGATGCCCCCATAATATTGTGGGGCTACCGATTCACGACGTTTATCAAGTTTTGATGGGGCAGGGGTTTTTCAAATGAAGTGTCCGTTGTGTCAAGCGCCGGCATCCCAAGAAGATAGGCCGTTTTGTTCTAAACTTTGTAAAGACCGTGATCTTTTGAGTTGGATCAATGAAGACTATAAAATTCCCGTTAAAGATGAAGAACAAGGAGATAAAAAAGATGATTGAGTCTACATTAAAATATATTTGGAGTCTTGTTGAATATTATATGGAATTTTATGGGTATTGGATTGTCTTTTTTGGGTCTTTGGTTGAAGGAGAGTCTATTCTTTTTCTTGCCAGCACGGTTGCAGCCCAGGGAAAACTCAATATTTTTGGGATCATGATTGTTGCATTTGTGGGAACGCTCATCGCTGACCAAGCATCATTTTATTATGGTCACCATTATGGGCAAGCATTTATTGAAAAAAGAGACTGGCTGAAGAAACGCTCTGATAGGGTGATGAGTCTTTTGCATAAATACGATGTTTTCTTTATCATTCTCATGAGATTTACCTACGGGATTCGTGTGGCGGGGCCCATTATTGTTGGTTCAAGCGGACTTTCTCCTAAAAGATTTATTTTTTGGAACATTATTTCGGCTGCAATTTGGTCTGTTGCCAGTTGCACGGCGTTTTATCTTTTTGGAGAACAAATTTTGGGGTTTTTTAAAAACACAGAATATCTCTTATTTTCCCTCATTGGAATTGGTGTTACACTTTGGATTCTTCATAAAGCACAAAAATGGCTGATGGAGAGATTTCAATAAATCCAAAAAAAAGCGTATTGACTTTTTTTCTGGTCTGTTTATATTAGAATTTGATATCAACAAAAATAAGGAGTTACTAGTTTATGTCTCAAAATACAGGTCTTCCACTTTTTTACACACGTCCACAACCATTGAACGCTGAAGTTCATGGGAATTTGGCACTGAATGCTGAAAATATCAGCTATAGCTTTGCAACAAACACAAACTCTGTGCCTTTGAATGCAACAGAATTTGGCAGAGCACTAAAGCACTACCCAATCGTTTTCGTAGATTCCAATCCTTCCGCGCCAGTTGCGGTACTTGGTCTTCGTGATGCAGAAAATCTTTTCGTATCGCAAGATGGAAAATGGACACAAAGCACATATATTCCACAATACGTTACACGCTATCCCTTCATTTTCTTGGAAAATCAAGATCAAGGTCAGTTTATTCTTTGCGTAGACACAGATTCTGAGTTGGTTAAAGAAGATGGCGAACATAAGTTTTTTGATGGCAAAGAAGTAACAGATTTGTCAAAGCGCGCCCTTGATATGTGCACAAACTATCAAGCACAATTCAACTTCACCGTTGATTTTGTCAAGGCGTTGAAAGAACATGATCTTTTGATTGCAAACCAAGCAGATATTACGCTTGCCAGCGGCGAAAAACTCTCTTTGAGCGGTTTCCAAGTTGTTGATGAGAAGAAATTCAATGAACTCTCCGACGAAGTTGTTTTGGATTTCCACCGTAAGGGTTATACAGCATTGATTCATGCGCATTTCATCTCTATTTTGAATTGGCAGTCTCTTGTTGATGCAACAGCAGCAAAAGAAGCAGCTATTACAAAGCAATAAGCAATATAACCCTGCATGGTGAAAAACTTATCATGCAGGATTTTTTTTCTAAGATTAATAAACCATGATCAAACTCTTCGATACTCACACTCATTTACATTACTTCCCAGACAACCACAACGAGATTGTTGCAAGGGCCCTTGAAAGTGGTGTTGAAGGCATGTGCACCGTGTCCACGTCTTTGGATCAGGCGGCTTTGCTGCGCTCTTACGCAGATCTCTACCCAGAGGTTTGGTATTCGGTGGGTCAGCACCCCCATGATGTTAAAGATTTAGAGTTGACGGGACCTCAAATCAAGCAAGCGCTCATCGCTTTAAAAAACCATCCCAAAATGATAGCCTATGGTGAAACCGGGCTAGATTATTATTATAACCACAGCCCCAAAGAGGAACAAATCATATCCTTTGACGCACATATCGAAGCCGCCCTGGATCAAAATTTGCCCATCATCGTGCATACAAGAGACGCAGAGCAAGATACCATGGAGGTTCTTGCAAAGTATAAAGGAACAGGGCTCAAAGGCGTGATTCACTGCTTTTCAGGCACACAAAAGCTTGCAGATTTTGCCATAGGAGAGATGAATTTTCTGATCTCTTTTTCAGGGATTTTAACCTTCCCCAAAGCTTTAGAAATCCAAGATGTTGCCAAAAGCGCCCCCCTAAATGCCATTGTCATCGAGACAGACTCCCCTTACCTTGCTCCCATACCTCACAGGGGAAAACAAAATGAAACCATGCACGTACGCCATGTATTTGACAAACTTTGCGCTTTAAGAGCTGGCGAAGATCCGGTGCACATTGCAAAAACTCTACGAGAAAATACCACCCGCCTGTTTGGCATTTAGATTGACTTTTTCTAACTATTTACCAAAATCATCCTCCCCCCACCAATGTCATTCTCGGAACTTTAGTTTCGGGAATCTCCCCTTGTTCCCATGCATATTCCCTCTTGGATGCCCAGAGAAAGGGGGATTCCTTAAAAACTGGCGTTTTGAGGATGAGCGGTAGCGGGGGAAGGTTTGAATATGGCGGCGGTGGCGGGATGATTTTGGAGCAATAGTAAAAAAATATATAGTGCCCCATTAATTTTTTGTTTATATGTTCGTGAGACAACTTTAAAGAAATAATAAGGGAGGAATACATGTGGGTGGAAAAGCTTTTTTTGGTGGGGGCTGTGGGATTTTTTTCCTTTTCAGATCCCATGAAAATCAATGTTTCAGAAATTCAATATGGCCGGGAAATTTCAGGGTTTTCCTATAATTACTCCCCCCAAGACGAAATGAAATATATTCAAGAGTTCCCGCGTATGGCGGAGCTTCTTGACAAGAAACCCTTTAACGGTAAGACGGGTCTACGTCACGATGTGGAAACGCGTTGTGGGTTTGTGGCGGAAAATCCAGACAATGAAGATATTATCGTGGCCATTCGCGGGACAGATGGTTTACGGTCTTTTTCCGATTGGGCGATTAATTTTAAACAGCATCAGATTACACCTGAATATTTTGCCTTTACGTTTGGACCGCCAAAAAAAATGCATGCGGGGTTTTATAGATATGCGCATTCGATGATTGATCCCATTTGGGAGGATATTTCAAGAAGGCTTATGCTGAAATTTTCTAAAAGTGAAGGACTTGAGTTTGATGAATTTTTGAAAAATATTAAAATTTCCCTTTACGGTCATAGTACGGGGGGATCTACGTCGCAGATTATGGCGCTGATGATTCAAAATAAATTGATCGAAAAAATTAAAGAAAATTCGAATAAGCGTATAGAAGAGATTTATGATCATCTCAAAGGAAATATCCGGGTGTTTAGCTATGCGGCGCCTAAAGTTTTTAATCCTTCATTTGCGGAGTTGTTTGATCAAATGATTGGATCCGAAAACCATTTGCGTATGGTTCAAAAAAGTAAAAGGTTCATGGATCCCATCACAATGTTTCCCCTTGGAAATTTTAAACACACAGGAACATTGTGTAGAATTGAGCTTGATGAGAAAAACGACCGCCAGCAAGCTGGTATTTTTCGCCATAATATGATATCTAATATTACGCCTGTGCATTTAAAAAGTTGTATGGATGAAAATAATTAAATAAAAGGAAAAAATATGCCTCCTATTCTATTTTGGTTTCGACAGGATTTAAGACTTGAAGATAATCCGGGTCTTTTTGAAGCTGCAAAAAACGGGGAAGTTTTACCTGTGTATATTCTAGATGACGAAGCCGCGGGAGAGTTTAAAATGGGCGGGGCCTCGAGGTTTTGGCTCCATCATTCTTTAAAATCCTTGGATGCGTCCTTGGGAGGAAAGCTCAGTGTTTTCAAAGGAAATTCAAAGGAAATTCTAAAGGGTCTGATTGCGGAATATGGCATTCAAGGCGTTTATTGGAACAGATGTTATGAACCCTTTCGTATCCGTGATGATTCAAAAATTAAAGCAGAATTGCAAGGGGTGGAGTGTAAAAGTTTTAATGGATCTTTACTCTGGGAGCCCTTTGGGATCCTTAAAAGCGATGGCACACCCTATAAGGTTTTTACCCCCTTTTATAGGAAAGGATGCTTGAATGCCCCTTCCCCAAGGGAACCTTTGCCGGCGCCTTCTTTAACTATCATTGGAAATGGAGTTAAAGAAGACTTGGATCTTTTGCCAAATGTGAGGTGGGATGAGAAGTTTGCTTGGGATATTGGCGAAAAACAAGCACAAGATAGATTGCATGCGTTTTTAAGCCATGGTTTGAATGGGTATAAAGAGGGGCGTAATTATCCGGATAAGACCAATGTTTCAAGATTATCCCCCTATTTGCATTTTGGCCAAATCTCCCCCAATCAAGTGTGGTATGGGGCGCAAAAATCATCTGTTCAAGAAGGCCCCGACCTTGATCATTTTTTAAGCGAGCTTGGATGGAGGGAATTTTCCTATTCCCTTTTATATCATTTTCCAGAGCTTCCTAGGCGCAATTTTCAAGAAAAATTTGACAGGTTTCCCTGGCAAGATAACGATCTATTATTAAACGCCTGGAAAAAAGGTCAAACCGGTTACCCCATTGTGGACGCCGGGATGCGCGAGCTTTGGCAAACGGGGTATATGCACAACCGTGTACGGATGATTGTGGGGTCTTTTTTAGTCAAAAATCTCCTCCTTCATTGGCACCATGGAGAAGCCTGGTTCTGGGATTGCCTGGTGGACGCGGATTTGGCCAGCAACAGCGCCAGCTGGCAGTGGGTGGCGGGCTCTGGAGCCGATGCCGCGCCTTATTTTAGAATATTCAATCCCATTTTACAAGGCGAGAAGTTCGACCCAGAAGGTCATTACACAAGACGTTTTGTGCCCGAACTTGAAAAAATGCCCCTCAAATACCTCTTTAACCCCTGGGAAGCCCCTTCAAATGTTTTAAGGGATGCAAACGTTATTTTAGGATCCACCTACCCAAAACCCATTGTCAGCATGGAAGAATCCAGGGATAAAGCCCTCGAGGCGTTTAAAACGATATCGGTGTCTTGAAACTATAAACTTACCCGCGCTTCCAAAAGTGTATGGGCCTCTTTCATTTCTTTCCCACAAAAGGCCATGCCGATGAGGAGAACAGGGGTGTCTTTGGGGAAAGCCTGGATGTATTTTTGATCTTGGATTTGGGTTAAAGCTTTTGCTGCGGCCTCTTCCAATTCAGATTCAGTTTTGCAGGCTTTGAACTCGAGAATAATGCCGTGTTGTAGATTGGGGGATTTTGGGATCATCATCATGTCTGGCCTCCCTTTACCTGCTTCCCGGTTGGATTCGATTTTGATTGTGTGCGGCCGTCATATATGGACGGTGGGGGGGATGAACTGGTGGGGGAAGAATAGATGGATTTTTAATGATCTGGGGAGTTACCCTTAACACTCAAGAGGTTTGTATTTTTCTTCTAAAGGATCGTAATCGAAAATTTCCCCCGATTTAATATCAAAAAACCACCTGTGAATCTGCAATGTTTTGTCTTGCATTTTTTCCAGGATCCAAGGGAAACTTAAGGCATTTTTGTAGGATTGATGGAGAGCTGACCTGGCGCAGGTGTCAATATCCGGGGAAGCGCCTTCATGTTTGATGATCGAGACCCAATTTGTAATAAAGTCATTCTTTGATGCATCATTTTCAAGAAGTGCTTGAATTCCGCCACATTGGCTGTGACCTAAGAGTATCAGATGCTTGACCTTTAAAAAACAGATGGCAAATTCTAAGGCGGCGCTGGTTCCATGGTGGGCGGCATCGTTTTCATAAGGCGGGACGATATTGGCCACATTGCGCACAACAAATAAATCCCCTGGATCGCATTGCAGAATCAGCGCAGGGTCTACCCTTGAATCACAGCAGGCAACTACCATAATTTCAGGTTTCTGTCCATCAATGGAGAGCGTTTGCATAATCGATTGATCCCCGTGAACGTATTTATCTCTAAACCTGCTGTAACCTTCAAGAGCTTTTTCGAAACTTTTTTTCATAAAATTAATCCTTTTTTAAAATAAGTGCGTCGTGGAGGGTTTGTACGAGAATTTCTGGTGTGTCGCAACGGGTCAGTAAACTTAAGCGGGCTTGGGTCATGTCGATGGCCTTGATGGGGAGGTCTTTCATGATTTTTAAGGTTTTTTGCAAAACCTCAGGATTTCCGCGCAGGCCTTGACCAATCAACGAAATCCGGGAAAGATTGGTTTGGAGCTCCAACGGTTTTTCGAGGAAAGAACTGATTTTCCCCCATGTTTCAAGACTCAAACTGCATCCAAAGGTCTCTTGATTGAGTTGAAGCATATCAAATTCGGCGCTTAGTTTTGTAAACGTTTCTAAAAAATGATGAAAAGTGGCTTGGGGAAATGTCACCCAGACCATATCCCTTGTATGCGTGATGCTTGAAATAATTTTATTTTCCATAAAAACCTCCTGTGTAATGTGTGTTCCTGGTGCATCATTAAAACTCGATAGTACCCTTAAAGGCATCCCGTAACGCTTTGCAATTTCCACGCATCTGGAATGAAGAACTTTGGACCCCAGGGAGGCCATTTCCATGGCAATATCGTAAGGGAGTGATTCATGGCGGATGGCTTGGGGAACAAAACGCGGGTCTGCAGAGTAAATACCATCGACATCTGTATAAATATCGCACCTTTGTGCCCCAATGGCGGCTGCAATGGCAACCGCAGATGTATCCGATCCCCCTCTGCCCAGGGTTGTGACTTCGTATTCAAGCGTCATGCCTTGAAATCCGGTGATCACAGGGACAATGCCTTCACGCATGAGTTTTTTGATTTTCTGGGGAAAAATATCTATAATTTTTGCGTTGCCGAAGGTTTGATCGGTTAAAATAGGCACTTGCCAACAGCTCAAAGGTTGCGCCTGTATGCCGATTTCATGAAGTGCCAGGGCAAGGAGACCGCTTGAAACAACTTCCCCCGTGGAGGCCACCAAATCGGAAAAGGGGGAGCCTGCAGCGCCGTGAAAGCCTTCCGTTAAGTTCAAAAGCATATTGGTTTGCCCGGACATGGCAGAGACCACAACGCAAGGGAAATTGTTATTTAAAATTTCTCGCTCAATCAAGGATGCGCAGCGGCGAATACGCGCAGAGCTGCCAACGGACGTCCCCCCAAATTTTTGCACAATGTTCATATATGTATCTCTTAATTCAAGTGTCAATATTTGGATTTTCAACAGCCCCGATACTAGGGGATTTTAAAAAAGAAGTAAAGGAAGAAAAAAGAGTTTGATTAGAAAAATATTTAATGACGGTGAGTTGACCTCACGTTTTTGAATCAATCGAGATGTTTAAAAAGATTCCCTTTTCTTCCCCTACATCTATCAAGGTGAGATGTAAAGGTTAACGAAAGGTAAAAAAATCAAGAAAAAATTGAGAATGTGTTCAAAATAAGATGATAAATCACTTTTAAAACAGCTGATCGAGGTCACAAAAATTCAAAGTCCGTCCACCTTCCACATCCATGGTGGGGCCCGTATACACAACGAATTTATCAGCCGCTTTTAAATCGGGGTGTTTTTGCATATTGTCAAACCAATGGGGATCAAATTTGTCAGACGCTTTAATTTCGATGGCTTTGAGATTTGTGATGCCTTCCATAATCATATCTACTTCATACCCTCCTTCACCTTTAACATTCCAAAAGTAGGCTGGATCGAGGTATGAACCTCCAATGAAATTCTTTTTCCACATTTCCGAAAAAATCATATTTTCAAAAAGTTTTCCACGCAAATCCCCATTCATCTTTATTCTTTCGGGCGTTTTGATTCCCATAAGCGATGCGGCAAGGCCAGTGTCGTAAAAATAGAGTTTATCTTTATTTGCAAATTTGGCAATTGCGCTTTTGTGATATGGCCCTGCGAAAAAGATGATATAGCTCGAGTAAAGAATGGTGAGCCACTTTTCCACTGTTTTTTTCTTCAAATCCAGCGTACGGCAAACGGTTTCATAATCAAAAAAATTTCCCGTTAAATATGCGCAAATTTCCATGAACCTTCGAAAGGTACGCAAATCTTCAATGCCGTGGACATTTTTCACCTCCCGGTCGAGATAATTTTCGATATAGTCGGGAAAAAAACTCTGTGGAACTTGCCCATTCACATAAAGAATCGGATACCCACCCTTATACATCGCTTCAAATGGATCTTTGCAACCTGATTCCTGGAGGGTCAGGGGCAACAATTTGATCAGAGCTGCTCTGCCGGTCATCGTCTCGCGGATATTTTTATCAAAGAGGTAATTATGTGATCCGGTCAAGACAAAACGTGTTGGAAGGGACATTTGGTCTTTTTGGTGGGCTTCTTCTAAGAGTTCATCGGAAACGGTTTTGAGGATCTCGGTAAGTTCTGGAACATAGTGAAATTCATCAAAAATCACCCCATCCATATAATTTTCCCGCACAAATTTATCCGGATTTTCCCCAACGCGTTTCAAAGTTTCCTTTTTCTCCAAATCAAAATAGGGCAAATGAGGGAAGTATTTTCGAATGAGTTCCGTCTTCCCAGCTCTCCTTGGTCCCATCACCGAGAGAATCGGGTAATGCTTTGTCTGCACATCCATCCACGCCTGAACTTCACGGATGATATACCTTTTATCTGATATTGCCATTTATGAGGGCTCTCCTTAATGAAATAATAATATCCATTATACCATAATGCAAGGGGCTTTGACAAAGGAAAAAGTCATCGGATAGGCCTTGAGCGATCACGGCATATTGAGGTGACAGTAGCAAGTCAGGGGAGTTGTTGCGTGACATCAATCCAGACTCCATCACAGATTGATGCAATGTGCGTTTCCATGTCCATGGAAAAAAGGAAGCATTTCCAAAGACTTCCTCTGGAATAAGGTTACAGGGACGTGAATAATTCCACATAGATGTGCGGCAAAAGGCATGGTAGATGATTTACATAACGCAAAAATTGTATTCTTCATTTTTTTGCGCTATAATGATACATCATGATTCGTCAGTTTCAACTTGTAGATGCGGTTGTGAAGTATGATCCTCATGCGGATGAGGATTTGCTCAACAAAGCATATGTCTTTTCCATGAAGGCCCACGGCTCGCAAAAACGAGCATCGGGTGATCCTTATTTTATTCACCCCCTGGAGGTGGCTGGGATTTTGGCC
>CAIYWZ010000125.1 GCA_903930075.1 uncultured Alphaproteobacteria bacterium
TTCGAGGTGGGGGTAATAGTGATTGATAAATGCCTGGCGGCGTAGGGACGCTGTGCCCACAATGGCGCCTTTGGGGAGTTTTTCTAGGGATGGGTATTTTACGCTCAAAAATGCGTCTCTTGGATCTTCCCTTTCCAAAACGGCGCCAATTTCCTGACTTCGGAACTTTTTTGAAGAAAAGTCAAGGTTTCTGGGCTTTTGGAGGTGAGGCGAGTCCCTACAAAATGGGATGGTTTATAAGCTTAAAAATCTATTTGGGGGTTTGATTTTGAGTGCTTTGTAAATGGGGATGAGGGTTTGAGGGAAGTCTTGGGCGATCTTGTAGTGTTTTTCTTTGATGGTCAGATTGATTATTCTCACTGTTCTAAGCAACTCATTGAGTTGCTCTAAGGGCAGATAGACGCCGTTTTGCGTGGTTTTGTACTCGAGAGTTCGGATCAGAACAAGTGCGATGTAACACATGGCGAAATGGGCTTTGATGCGGTCTGTATTATAATGAAAAATGGGGCGCAGGGCGATGTTGTATTTGATGATTCTAAAGGTTTGTTCGATTTGCCACAAGGCCCGATAATAGTTTAAAATATCAAGCATAGGAGCGTCTTTGAGGTTTGTTTCGAGGGTAAAAAACCCATCGAATTGGGCTATGCGCTCCAGAGCCTCTTCGTCGATGCCAATCACACTTTTGTCTTCTCCTATGCTGACAAATGGTTTTTTATAAACGCCACCCAGCTTGCTTTTTACGGGTTTTCCTATGTTTTCCTTGACTTTGTCCACCTGTTTTTCCCTCTCGTGCTGATCTTTATGCGCGCGGGTTTGACAGTGATAAATATAAATACGGTCTAAGATCTCTTCCTCCTCATTTTTCTGTGCATCTGGTTCATCACTCTTTTGAGAATTGTTCTGCGATGTCGCTTCATCTTGATTTTTCTTTTTCTTGCTCACAGGGGGATAAAAAATTTTCCCCTTTAAAGTAGGCGTCAATGGCGTATATCCAGCCTCGTCCAAGACGGCCTTTTTCAACGCTTTAGATCCATTTTTAACTCTTCCTCCCAAAATATATTCCAATCCCATTTTTGAAATTTCTTTGACATTGTCCTTGGAAATCAGTCCGCTATCAGCCACAACAATCACTTTTTTAATTTTGTATTTTTCCTGAAGTTTTTCTAAAACCGGGACCAACGTATGACCTTCGTAACTGTTGCCAGGAAAGAGCTCATATCCAAGGGGTAAGCCGCTTTTGGTGGTGATGATGGCCATCATAATTTGGACATGCGCATGTTTTCCATCCTTTGAAAATCCAAATTCTCGCAGTTCGTCACTGGAACCCACCTCAAAATAAAGCGTTGTCATGTCATAAAAAAGCACTTCTAACTCTTCCTTTTCGCTTTTTAAAAGGGTTTGTGTGTTTTTGAAACTTAAACGTTGAATTGTCTCAATCACTTGACTATCTATGCGGTCCATGAGCTTATAAATGCCGTCTAAAGTCAGATTGCAATTGTATTGACTGGCTATTTTTGAGGTGAATCTTTTGCTTTTGGGGTGAATAATGCGCATAATTGAAAGGTCTTTTAACATCCGGTTTTCCTTGGCTTTGAGGCCAGTATTTTTAAAAATAGAATCATAAACAGGACCAAAAACATCATGAAAACCGCAGACATAGGAATCGCAATGGCTGATATCTTCGGGAACTTGAATCACAAGCTGGCAGGCATTTTCCAAAGAAGATCCGTCCTTTCCTTTCTCTGCCTTGGCTTGGTTTCTTTGCCCCATCAAATGATCAAGATAAACCTGAGCCCGCTGCTTTAAATACGCAATTTCCTCCTTAGATCGACCACTCCCAAAAGTTTGAATCAACACAGACCGGGGATTTTTCTTCCCCAAAACCCGCACAGACTCGATCAATTGCACCGAAAAACTTCCACTTTGATTGCGTTTGGTTTTAATAAACATTCATTATTCTCATATTTTTTTAAACCCAGTATACGAAATCTTATGGTTTTTATCAAGCACCTACTTGAGTACCTACAAAAAAATATAAAAAATAGCTTCAAAAATCTTATGGGAAAGGGATTTAGGCCGTTTTTAGATGAAAAAAAGTTCCGAAGTCAGGAAATCTTAGATCAACCTGATCTTTTGTACAATACAAGTCCTTGCAAATCTACTCGCATTGGATTTAGCCCTGTTAAACAAAGCCCCATTGCGATTGTGGAAGGAAAAACTGTAGATGAAAGCCCCATGGTGAACAAACAAACGGGAGAGAAAAAATTTGGTATTTTCGATCATTTTGTTCTGTCTTTAAGAGACCAGGGCTACCCCATACCAGGGGCGTTTAAACACACAGAGCTTTTTGCCTCTGGCGCGCTTTATACAAAAGAAAA
>CAIYWZ010000126.1 GCA_903930075.1 uncultured Alphaproteobacteria bacterium
CCAGGCTCACGCCATGAAGATGACAGGTCAGGGGGGTGGTGAATAGTTACTTTTTCAAACCGTATTATTCCAAAATTGCCCAGGGTCAAATAATCGATACACACCAACTCAAAACAAACACTAAAAAGAAAGATTGAAAAATGACAAAAAAATCAGTAACTATTCTCCAAAACCACATCTCCCCTAGGTTGTCATCATTGAAATCGCCAGATTTCGGGGATCTCCCTTGTGCTTCAACAACTTCCCTCTTGCGCCAGGAGAGAAAGGGAGATCCCCGAAATCTCACGATTTCAAGGATGACGCCCACGGGAGGGAGCAATTGTGGTCAGTGGTTAGAAAAATTAAATCTGAAACGCTTTCTCCTGGCATCTCTTATTGTCTGTAGCAAAAGTGTTTGGGCATCAGAAGCAACTTTTATTCTTGACCCCAGAGAAAATGATGGCACACAAGTTCTAACCCCAGAAACAGTTGGAACACAAGAAAGGGTTGAGGTCATCAAAACATTTTCAAACGATGTGATTCGTTTTTTCCAGGAAGAAGATCAAGCATCTATTCTATCCGGGGCTTATGATACGATTGCACAAATGCAAAATGTTGAAAATGATCAGAAAATATTTTTGATTGTCGATGAACGCCTTGATCTTGCCACCCGCATTTTCCTTCTTGTTGGGTTACTTGTAGATGCAAAGATTGATGAGAAATCAACATCTTCCTGGAAAGGCATTGTTCAATGGTTGGATCAAGATTTTCTTGAAAAAAGCAGGAACATTTTGGAACAGATGGCTTTGGATCAAAACACACCCCTCATGACCAAATTAAAAGCCGTCCAAGGCTGCCAAATCTGCGGCCTCGATGCGAAAACTCCTGAGTTATCCAAGACCCTTGTGTTAGATCCGTTAGCAGATATCGATACGCGTAAAAAAGCCTTAGGCATTTTCTTCGGTTGCTTTCTGGCAAAGAATGAAAGTGATCAAGCAAGCATCCTTTTAGCAAAAGAATTGGCAATCGTGATTTTAGAATCAAGTGTAGAACCGAACAAAAAATCAATCCTCCTGGATGGGGTTTTAGGGATTGTTCAAGAATCCTTATTCAAAGGATTGCCAAAGATGATTTTAGTTGCAGATCTTGACACAGAAAGCAAGCTATTGGCCTTAGATAAGATGGTCGAAATTGCTCGTAAATATAAGGGTAAAGATCAAATTGTTCTTTTATTCGTAGGAGATCTTGCAGAACTCTTATCTTCAATCATATTGGACCCAAATTCGAGTACCCCGCACAAAATAAAAGCGATGAATTATTTAGTAGGATATTGCGACCCTGAACTTTCAGATCCTATAATCAAAACGCTCACACGGAGTGCTTTATCTTTGCATTTAGACGAAAAAATAAGATTAGAATCAGCAATCGTACTCAGGTCAATCGATGATCGCTCCTTTGACAAACAACCCGCCTTGAACTGCATTGAAATGATCATGTTACAAACAACTGATCCGCAAATCAAATTCAGGGCGTATCAAAACTCAGGGCATATTTTCTACAAGTCAGACAAGGCCCTGCATGAAATTAAAAAAATGGTTTTAGATCAGAGCATAGATATGAATCTGCGATTAGAGGCCACAGAAATCTTGAAATACTATATTGATGAAAAATCAATCTTTGAAATCTCACGTTCTTTACAAAAGTCTCCCCTAGATTCCATGGCAGACAAGGTTAAAACTATTCTGAAGGCATTGGTCTTTCGCTTGAGGGAAACTTCGGAAATAAAAGACAAACTCTGCGCGCTCATTGACGCCGATATTTGGGTGGATTTATATGGAAACCTTCAACTCATAAAGGCAAAAAAAGAAACGGAGATTTTCTCTGTTGATAATGACAGTTTTTTGATCACATGTTTGCGTATGACACTCTCCAAATGTTTTGGAATACCTGATCATGTATTAAAAAGAGAAACAATTTTTAAAGATATTGCCCTAGATGAATCCCGAAGCTTATCCGTCAGATTAGAAGCCGTGGCACAGCTGAATCAATACGGCCTCAATAATTTCACGGATGAAGAAAATAACGCGCTCAAAAGCCTCTCTCCAAGTTTTACAACAAATCTATGGGATTATGTTGATGCCACGTGGAATAAAAATAAAATCACAACGAATGGAAATAAAAAGGAAGATTAAAACATGATAAAAAAGTTAGCAACTGTTCACCAAAACCACATCTCCGCTAGGTTGTCATCCTTAAAATCTCATGATTTCAAGGATGACGCCCATGGGGGGAGCAATTGTGGTCAGTGGTTAGAAAAATTAAATCTTAAACCCCTCATTTTCGCATCATTGATTGCATGCACATATCCTGTTATTCCGTCGGAAAAAGATTTCTTTCCAGATGCCTTACAAGCCACGTCCAGCCTTCTTGAATCAAATATTTCTTCAGAAATCTGTTACCTGGAGCAATTAGACAAACTTTCGCCAAAAGATACCAAAGCGTTTTTCCAAGAATTTTTCCAAGATTACGCAGCAGGGAAAATCACGAGGGAGACAAAAAATGATGTTCTAAACAGTTTCTCAAAGGGGATCCTTGCGTTTTTCCCGGAAGCAGACCAGGAAGGAATCATTTTAGACTCCTGCGCACATATACAAACCTTAAAAACGCTTGAGCAAGAAGATGTTCTCCACTTTATGACACAAAAGAATTTTTTTACAACAAACTCTCAAGTCATTCTTTCGTTGATGGCTATTTTGAACGAAAACCTATATAAAACGCATAAATTTGAGACGTTTTTTCCAGAAAGTACGCATTTGTACAATTGGGCAATGACCGCAATATTGAAGGAAATCGTATTATCTAAAACACAGTTGGGGGCAAAATTAAGCTTCTTCGATGCTTGGACATATTTTTTATCCCGTACTATAACAATCGGAGCAGCAGCAGATGAGATCCTCAAGATAGCTGATGATATCTCTTTTAACAAAGAAATACGATTAAGAGCAAAGGGTAAAGGCCTTTTGGGGAAATTGATTACCGCTATGTGTGAGTACGATTATTATATGGCTGTATCTATCTGCTCTGAGATGAATAAAGATAAAGACATTGATGTAAATGATAGATTAGAGGCAGTGCGTGAAATAAAGAATATTAACGGAGGAGGTTTGTGGGAAACGACAGAAAGTTTAATAGCAAAAATGTTTGAAAGTATAGCAAAAGATCGCAATGTTAATCTCCAAGTCAGATCAGACGCACTGGACGAATTGGCCAGCATGGGTGATTCTAACTCTATTCAAGCCCAAAAAATAAGACTTGAAATGAATATTCCAGACTTCAACTTTATGACAAAAAAAAGATTGGGAAAATATCTCTCTTCAGATTCCCCTTTTGAGCAATTGGAAACACTCTCTCCAAAAGACACCGGCACTTTTTCCCAAGACTGCGTGGAAGCACAAATTACACGGGATATCCAAAAAACTTTTATAGAGAGTTTCTCAAAGGGGATTATTACTTTTTTCCCGGAACCAGATCAGGAAGGGATCATCAAGGACATTATTCCCTTTATTACACAAAAGAATGCCTTCAAAACACACACTCAAATTATTCTTTCGTTGATGGCCATTGTGGACGATAGTCTATATAAAATGTATGGATTAGAGGCACTTTTCCCACAAGATGCGTCCACGTATTATTATTTGCAGATCATCCCATTATTAAAATCAATCGCAATTTGTGAAATAAAAGAGATAGATCTGAATAAGAAATTAAGGTTCTTCGATGCTTGGATATATTTTCTATCCCGTGTTGTCAGCCATCATGGCCCCTTAGAGAAAGAAATGAATAAAATATATCATAATACATCCCTTGATAACAGAATACGATCAAGGGCCAGATGTCACGCATATTTTAAAAAGGCTGAGAATTTTAAAAAAAAGTATGATGAAACTAAGAAAAGTTTTTATTTGGAGGATGCCATAACCTATTACTCATATATTGTTCAAAATAAAATAATTGATGGAAATGACAGATTAAAAGCAGCGCGTGGGTTTAGAACTTGTTATGCCCCTTGGGAACTCATACCAGCAAGGGCATTTCACATTATAATCGATGATCATGATATTCCTGTTGAAATTAGATCACAGGCAAAGCAGGAATTAAAGAGTTTTAATACTCTTTATCCGACTCAAGTTATAAATATTGTAACTCCCCAGGTACCATAAAGAAATATATTGA
>CAIYWZ010000127.1 GCA_903930075.1 uncultured Alphaproteobacteria bacterium
AAGCCTGAACAACCCCTACATGCCCATTTTGAGCAGCAATATAAAGAGCTGTTGCTTCATTCGTAATTGTTGCCTGATTGACCTGGATTCCGGGGGCGCTTAGTAAAGCCTGGACAACACTTAAATGCCCATTTTGAGCGGCCATAAAAAGAGGCGCATATCCATCCGTATCTGCCTGATTCACATGGATTCCGGGAGCGCCTAGTAAAGCCTGGACAACACTTAAATGCTCCTCTTGAGCAGCGATAAAAAGTGGTGTTCCTCCATCCGTCCTTGCCTGATTGGCCTGGATTCCGGGGGCGCTTAGTAAAGCCTGGACAACACTTAAATGACTCTTTTGAGCGGCAATATAAAGAGGTGTTGCTCCATCCGTCGTTGCCGGATTGACCTGAATTCCGGGAATGCCCAGCAAAGCCTGAACAACCCCTACATGCCCATTTTGAGCAGCAATATAAAGAGCTGTTGCTTCATTCGTAATTGTTGCCTGATTGACCTGGATTCCGGGGGCGCCTAGTAAAGCCTGGACAACACTTAAATGCCCATTTTGAGCGGCCATAAAAAGAGGCGTATATCCATCCGTATCTGCCTGATTCACCTGGATTTCGTCCGCATCCAGCAAAGCCTGGACAACCCCTAAATACCCATTTTGAGCAGCAATATAAAGAGGCGTATATCCATCCGTCGTTGCCTGATTGGCCTGGATTCCGTCCACATCCAGCAAAGCCTGAACAACACTTAAATGCCCATTTTGAGCGGCAATATAAAGAGGTGTTGCTCCATTCGTCTTTGCCTGATTCACCTGGATTCCGGGAGCTCCCAGCAAAGCCTGAACAACCCCTACATGCCCATTTTCAGCGGCAATCATAAGAGCTGTTACTTCATCCGTCCTTGCCTGATTCACCTGGATTCCGGGAGCTCCCAGCAACTCCCTAACGACTTCTAAATAACCATCTTGAGCGGCCATAAAAAGTGGTGTTGCTCCATCCGTTTTTGCCGGATTGACCTGGATTCCGGGAGCGCCTAGTAAAGCCCTGACAACCTCTAAATGCCCATTTACAGCAGCACTATAAAGAGGTGTTACCCCATCCGTCGTTGCCGGATTGACCTGGATTCCGGGGGCGTCCAGTAAAGCCTGGACAACATCTAAATGCCCAACAAGAGCAGCAACCATAAGAGCTGTTGCTCCATTCATCATGGCCTGATTCACCTGGATTCTAGGAGCGTGTAGCAACGCCTGGACAACCCCTAAATGCCCATTTTGAGCAGCCATAAAAAGTGGCCCTACTCCCATCGAGTTTGCCTGATTGACATGGATTCCGGGAGCGTCCAGCAAAGCCTGGACAACCTCTAAATGGCCATGGCCAGCAGCAGAAAAAAGAGGTGTTGCTCCATATACATTTTGCTGATTCACATCAATTCCTATGCCTATCAACGCCCGGACCAAAGTGATGTTTCCATTCAGAGCAGCGACATGAAAATAGTCCTGTGCATGCTGATGAAGCACGTTACGCGCAATATTCTCTCCCTGCGTTAACGCATTCTCATAGGCGGCGCAGAACCCAGCGTAGTTGTGTATCGCCGGTGTTGCACCCGGTAAATCCCACTCTCCTGAGGCCAAAAGACCTTTTGTTGGCAGAGTTAGAGCTGCGAGTATAAATGTTGTCAATATATAGTTCATCATAGTTTCCTTTATTTAAGTGGTTAAGTAACTATGTGCTATATAAGGGTTTATTTATTTTGTTTCAAGAGAAAAAATAAAAGTTTTTTCACCAAAAATATCTTGTCGTTGCCTGATTCACCTCAACCCTTACCCGCATTCACATCAACCCCTATACCGCCTACCCCAAGCCTAGAAAACGCATTACCTGGCCTGGTTCTCTCACAGATGGATGAAAATCCGTGATTTTGATAGGATCTAAAATGCTTTCGACACTTCCTCTTGCAAAACTAAAGTTTTGAAGATGATGGTGAGGGCGGGTTTGGAGATAACTGTGGCGGGGAGGAAAAAGCTGTAGGGTAGATTAAAAAAAGTATAACTTTCTTCTTGCTTTTTATTGAATTTCTCTGATAGTGTTCAATTGTCATTAAGTTTTCAATAAAAAAATAGGAGTACAGCATCATGTTTATTCAAAAAATAGTTTTATTTTTCTTTATTTTCGTCTATTGTTTCAATCTTCTGGCCTGCGAAGATGGTTTTTCTTTGTCAAGTGATGAAGAGCAATCTGTACTTGGGAAACGGCCTTTCGTGGAGGATATAGAGGTCTCCAGCAACGGATATTTTGATTTATCCAGAAAAAAGATTGCAGGTGATGAAGCTGTCAAAAGAGTTGCCGAGTATTGTTACCGGACAACGGGAACGACCAGAGTTTATAGTTTGGTGCCTGTGTCGAAGTTTATTCCCTTGTTAAACAAGAAACGAGGCAAGATTTCAAAATTAAACTTATCAGGCAATCAACTTTCACCAAAAGCTCTTGAAGTTCTCTTTGATGAATTGAAGGAACATAAAACTCTAACCGCCATCTCGATTGCGGATAACGGCACAATCGAAGGCGTTCTCAACTTTGCATTCAAACTGCATCAACATTTACCAAAGCTTAAAGATATAGATATCAGAGGCAATAGTGATGCTAGTTGGATTTATATGGATAGATTTTTTAAGAACCTCACCCTTGAAGACGGAAACCTGATAAGTGAAGCCACGGAAGAAGAGAAAGAAGATTTTAGGAAAAAAATTATTTGGCGTTATGACAGATCTCGTTATGATGCGCGGAATATTCAGTGGGAGGATTAAAGGAAATGTATAAAAAAGTATTTTTGTGTTTTTTTCTCTGCGTGTACTCTTTTTTGGGGTTAGCCTCTCATCAAATCCCTGAATTCAAACTTTGTCCAGCTGAAGATGAAGGATTTTTATGGAAAGAAAATTTTAAATTTGTTCTGGAAGGTGATTCTCGTTCTCAACGGAAAGAAATCACTTTAGATGAACAACATCACGAATTATATGGAACCATCAAAAATTTTAAAGACACGTTAAAAGCTTTTCCGGACTTGGAAATTATAGGAGTGATTAAAAGGGTTGTGACAGGATTACGATTTAGTGATCCAAATTATGATGAGCTCATGAATATTTTTAAGAATTTGAAAGGTAAAGGAAATGAACCTCAAGAACAAAAAATAGAAACTGTTATGAGAAAATATTCGCTCAATTTTGATAATGTTTTCGAAAATGAGTGCATACACGCAATTATCTTAGAAAATGTTAGACAACTCACCAAGGTCAGAAACTTATGCACAGCTTCCTTTTCTGTGATGAATAAAGATGATCTTGCTCAAGAAATAAAACATGAAATGCTTACATTAAATGGCAGGCCCATTATTTTTTTTAGCGGCGTGACAAATCAGCTCCTAAGAATACTTGAAATGACCCCTCAATTTCAGTATTGGTCATACGTTATTTTTGAACGTTATGGGAGAAAATTTACGCTCAGCAAGGCTTTGCATACAGATCCTCTCCCAAAAGAAACAACTTTATTGAAAAATCTAAATGAATCTGCTGAGCATGGTTATAAAAACATACAGGACAGCTGCTTACAAAGAAAAGCTCAAAGTTATTATAATCATCTCAGTTCTCTTGCAAACGATATCAATGAACATGATTACAGCTTGGCGGCTTCTCGTAATTCTGCTCTACAACACGCTATCCCTGAACTTTTAGACAGCTATTCTCATAGTGAGCAAGCCCTAAGGTTGTTTTTATTTTCCCACATTGACACTCTTCTTGCGGGAAAAATTTCCGCGTCCGATATCCTTATTTTAAATATTCACACTGAACGGGATCCTTGTGAGAATTGCACGCATTTTTTATTTTTGGAAACACATATGCATGATAAAAATCCTAGATTGCACTATCTTCCTTATCAGGAAGGGGAAATTGAAGTTTTTGAGGCGCGTGGATTTTTTCAAAAGCTCAATTTTGTTAATTTGCCAGGTTGCGAAGAGCCTTTGTTTCCCCAAAGCCAGATTCCGTCTCCTTATATTTTAGTCTCCGCGTCGCGCTTAGAAAGCAAAGGCGGGTTGAACCGCAGATTAACATCCGGCCTTCAAGATGAGGAAGCTTTTACCTCCCAAATTGATTTGGAAACGCCAGGAAGACTATTTTTTCGCTATAATGGCCCCTTTCCCCACCCCTACTTTTGTCAAGAAGCCGCCTCAAACAGCCAAGCACCCCAGCTAAAAAGAGCCCGCACTCAAGCAATGACGGACCTCTTTTAGTAACTCCCCAGGTGCCAATGTCTCTTTGTTTTTAATCTTAGTTTTTACGCAAGCTATTGCCCCAAAATCATCCCCCCCCCACCGACGTTATCTTCAAAACTTTTTGTAAGATCCCCCTTCCCTAACCCCCGCGCACACGCGTAAATTTATCGTCTACACGGGTGCCTACCATGGATGTGGAAGGTGGGCGGGCTTTGAATTTTACGGATCTCGATCAGTTAT
>CAIYWZ010000128.1 GCA_903930075.1 uncultured Alphaproteobacteria bacterium
CCACAGACGCACTGAATATACTCTTTAGCGGGAAATTGCCAGCGTTTTGTGATGACTGATTATTTCTTGGTGAATAGTTACGATATTTTTTTAGATATTTCAAAAAAAAATGAAGAGATAAAAAAGATTATCATAGAAGAAACGCCAAGTTTAACGGAAGAAGAGCGTAAAAAATTATTTAAAACAAAAGGAAATGAAAAAACTATTCAAGTGATTAAAGCCCGTCAAGCACCTTTAGAAAAAGAAAAAAAGAGTTTAGATCAAAAGATTCAGGCGATCAATCATCAGATAGAAAATTTTGAAACACCCCTGTTCCTGCCTAAATTTTTTAAAGCAATTGCTGGCAAGCCTGCATCGGAAAAAGAGTTTATTTTGGCTGCTGATGCAAAGGCTAAGGGCTTAAAATATAAATTCTTGAAAATTCTCTATGTCGCCTTGAAAAAAGACGGTACATTTGGAGGAAAACATGATGAAAATTACCCCAAACACATTGCCCTCCATGCTTTGCTTGGGTATTTATGGAAGATTGCAAATACGAAAGAGCAGATTATAACGGTGATGCATCAGGCGGGGTTGTTCAAGAGTGCTACACTATCGAAACATAGGTTGGAATCTGCAATTTCCCTGCATGATCTTGCCTTGGCAAATTATGAGACGGGGGAATATGTAGAGGTGGGTAACAAACGGTTTCCAAAAGAATATTGGCGTTTGAAAGGAAATATTGAAGAAGGAGAGAAGATTCCTTTTGAAGATGTAGCTTATGCCGGATATGGATATGAAATTTACGAGCGGCGTTTTCCAGAGAATGTGGGTATGGGGAATGCTGGGGGGAATAAAGATAGAATGGGTGATAAAGGTCCCCTTAAGAACTATCCCGACTGCGGTGAAACGGCTTTGCGGAATTTTTTTAATATTATGTTTTCCAAAGAAGGCGGGAGCTTTGATGTGGGGTTGATCCCCACAGGTTGGGCTTATCACGAGAAGCTTCTAGATTTTTATACACATTTTCCAAATATTTCCGTGCAAAAAGGTCAAGCGGCAACAGATGCGTGGTCGTCTATTGTCTCGGATTTGAATAAAAAAGACAATCCAGAGCTCAACACAGATGTCCAGTATGTGGGAAGGCATACACCTGGAAAGAAATTCAGTGAGATTAATTCTGGACCTTGGGGTATGGGGAATATTTTGAATGTGATGGGGAAGCTTACGGGGGACGAGGAACTTCAGGTGCCGTGGACATATAAAAATGTTCCCATCGATTTTCACAATCTGACTGCTGAGGCAACACAAGCCTTTCACGAACAGATTGCCTCAAAATTAACTCATTTGTGCACACTTTTGTCAAGGAAGGGTTTTAAAGTGAACTGGTCTAAAGAGGGACAAAGAAAGATTTCCTCTGTCCATGGTCACTTTAAATTTCATGTTGAGAATGAAAGCTTTATTTTTAACATCTCTCCAGGTCATTTTCAAATCGATTCACCACCTCAACAGACAAAAGATTGGAGAAAGGGGAAAAATTTTTCAGATGAACTTTTGCAGCCGTTTTATTCAAAAAATCCTTTGAATTCATTATTAAATCCAAAGATCTCAGAAAAAAGTGTTGAAGATATAATTTCTTTTTGGAAAAATAAAACAGAGCTTTCCCAAATCACCTTTCCCTTAAGATGGGGCTATAAACTCTATGGCGTGTATGTGGAAGATGAAAATGCTCAAAAAATGATCATGGATTTGGTCAATAAATTGCTCCAACCTTCCGAAAAAAATCATCCCCTCGTGGAAGACTTTGTACACAGTCTTTTGGTGGATAAATATAGGAATACACAACTGTTTTATGCCGTATATAAGGGTCATCTTGAGATCGTGAAATTACTTTTAGAAAAAGGTGCAAATGTCAATGCAAAGGATAAATATGGGGATACACCACTGTTGCGTGCAACAAAGCAGCGTCATCTTGAGATCGTGAAATTACTTTTAGATAAAGGAGCAGATGTCAATGAAAAGGATAAATATGGGGATACACCACTGTTGAGTGCAGTAGAGATCGATCATCTTGAGATCGTGAAATTACTTTTAGAAAAAGGTGCAAATGTCAATGCAAAGAATATGAATGGGTATACACCACTGATGCGTGCAACAGAGAATGGCCATCTTGAGATGGTAAAATTACTTTTAGACAGAGGAGCAAACGTTAATGAAAAGAATAAGAATAATTATGAGACATCACTGCATTGGGCAGTATGGCGGCGGTGGGGTGGTGATCTTGAGATCGCAAAATTACTTTTAGAAAAAGGTGCAAATGTCAATGCAAAGGATATGAATGGGTATACACCACTGTTGCGTGCAACAGAGCAGGGTGATCTTGAGATCATGAGATTACTTTTATATAAAGGAGCAGATGTTAATGAAAAGAATAAGAGTGAGGAGACGCCTCTTCATGCTGCAGCAAAGAGCGGTAAGATTGGGATCATAAAGCTGCTTTTACAATACAATGCTGATATTACGATTGTCAATGAAAATATAAAAACACCGCTTGATTTGATCAAGGATATTGCGGCTCAGCTCAAGATCAAGGACACTGCAGGAGAACTTCCAAAAGTGAATGAGCTAATTTCTTTGATGCAAAGGTATGAAGCAAAACGAAAAGCTGCCACACAACAATCCAAAACGCTTGGAGGAACAAAAGGCTAGCTTCTGAAGGGGGTTTGCACCAATAGGGGGCCAAGCATTCGTCCTCTTAAAATTTTGAAGGAGAGTTTTTTCCTTGTCTAAGAGGAAACGGCTCTTTTTATGCTTACAAAAACAACTGGTCCAGATCGCAAAAATTCAAAGCTTTTCCCCCGTCAACGTCCTGTGTTGGCCCTGTGTAGATGACGAATTTACGTGCCTGGCTCAGGTCTGGGTGTTTTTGCATATTTGCAAACCATTTTGGATCAAACGTGTCGCCCGATTTGATTTCGATTGCTTTTTTGATCTTACCGGCTCTGTGCATGACCATATCGACTTCATATCCGCCTTCACCTGTGATATTCCAAAAAGAAGCAGGATCCAGGTATTCGCCCTTAATATCCTTTTTCTTCCACATTTCAGAAAAAATCAAGTTTTCAAAAAGCTTACCCTTCAAGTCAGAATCTTCCTCAATATCCAAAGGCGATTTAACCCCCATCAACGCCCCAGCAAGGCCTGTATCGTAGAAATAAAGTTTACTTTTATTGGCAAATTTTGCGATTGTGCTTTTGTAGTAGGGGTTTGCGAAAAAGATGATGTAGCTGGAGTAAAGAATCGTGAGCCACTTATCAATCTTTTTCTTGGAAATCTCTAGAACAGACCCTACTTTTTGATAATCAAAAAAATTCCCTGTCAGCGACGCGCAAATTTGCATAAACCGCCCAAAGG
The DNA here is from genome assembly GCA_903930075.1 of uncultured Alphaproteobacteria bacterium. Taxonomy (GTDB): domain Bacteria; phylum Pseudomonadota; class Alphaproteobacteria; order CAIYWZ01; family CAIYWZ01; genus CAIYWZ01. Next base: position 3,394 of record CAIYWZ010000128.1, read on the forward strand.
TGAGCAAATCATCGATTCCATGAAGGTTCAGGACCTCCCTGTCGAGATAGTTCTGGATATAGGCAGGAAAAAAGCTTTGCGGGACCTGCCCATTCACATACAAAATGGGGTAGCCCCCTTTATACATCGCTTCAAACGGATCCGTGGCCCCTGATTCCTGGAGAGTCAAAGGCAAGAGTTTCGCAATCGCAGCCCTACCTACCATTGTCTCTCTTACCTTTGCATCAAAAAGATAGTTATGAGATCCAGTCAGAACAAACCGCGTCGGAACGGCTGTTTTGCCTTGCTTACGGAATTCATGCCGAATTTCGTCGGAAATGGTTTTGAGAATTTCAGTCAGCTCTGGAATATAATGAAACTCATCGAAAATCACGCCTTCCCTATAATTCTCTCGCACAAACTGATCTGGGTTTTCAAGGATTTTTTTACGCGTTTCTTTTTGTTCTAAGTCAAAGTACGGCAATTCCGGAAAATATTTCTTGATCATCTCCGTTTTCCCCGACTGCCTTGGCCCCATGACGGAGATAATCGGGTAATGCTGGGATTGCATTTTGATAAATTCCTCAATTTCACGGGTGATGTAGATTTCTTTGGAGAGCGTCATGTTTTATATCCCTTTATGATTCAGATTAAACGTTATATACCATACTCACCCCCCTATTTGCAAGGCGTTTTTAGGATAAAAACAGCAGGTTCAGATCTATACTTTTCCATATTCACCCCACAATCCGGGCTTCCTCGCAGGCGGGGAATGTCACGAGCGAAACTTCGAAGAGTTCGACTTTGGTGATGAACGTCACGCCCCTTGTGCGTTTGGATTGGTGGAGTTTGTAGCCCACGGAAAGTCCTGA
>CAIYWZ010000129.1 GCA_903930075.1 uncultured Alphaproteobacteria bacterium
AATCATTTTTATTTTTTTATAATTCCTTGTCTTCAAGAAGAAAAAGTTTTCCTGTATTTGCATCAAAAATAATATTTTTCTTCAATGCTCCGTTAGGATATCTGACCGGATCAATAAAAACCTCAACTGGTCGCGTCCATTCCCTATGAAAGAAGTTTTCTGGATGAAAACGTTCTTGTTTTACCATAGGTCCAACTTTACGTATCACAAAATTCCTTGTTCCTGATAATGCCGCGTAATCTATTTTTATATTTGAGTATTTCATATTGGCAATAACATAATGCAAGTATCTCAGACCATTGCTTAAATACAAACTGACAAGGGTAACTTCCAGATCCAAATAATCACATGAATCTTTCACGCGTGTAAGACTTTTTGTTAATTCTGGTAAGAACGTCCTGACCTCGCTTGCATTTTCATCCAAGAATCTTGATGCATTTGTGTGAAGATTAAAGGATGTTCTATTTTTCTTGTTAAAAACGGTTAAAAAAATACAATCTTTAATGCCTGTTGCTATAAAGTAACGCTTCTTTTTTTCAGGTTTTAAACTGAACCGAATTTTCCCCAACCCCGATATTTGAGAAGGATTAAGCCCATCTTTATCATCCACATAATAAATCTCTTTCTTTGTAAAATTTTCTAAATCTGTCTTTGGAGAGTATATTAATTTTGGCACATGCGTTAAAAGAGAGAAATTGGCTTCTTCCATTAAAAAGCGATTGGTCCCATGAAATTCTGTCAATGACTCATGTTGCTCGTGGTTTTTGGTTACAATTTTTAATGTTTCGGATGGTTTATTTTGTTTCAGAAATTGTATAAGATGCTCACCTTTTGTTGTGCTGGTGTAAGATTTATTTTTACATAATATCTGTGTATCAGAATCTGTGGTTTTTTCCACTGTGAGAGTTTTTTCAAGCATCAGAAAGCTTGTGTTTTCTATCAATGAGCTTCCATACGAACAAGAACTCAAACAGCATAATAAAATAAAATAGAATTTCGACATTGAAAATTTTCCTTTCTTTAAGATTTACACCTTATTATCAATGTATCCAATGAAAGTCAACATGCGTTTTCAATGTTGCATGAGTTAATACGTCCGCTTTTTTGGAGGGATCGGCTCGACCTCATCGGTGAGCGTATTCAAATGTACTGGTTTGGTGTCGAGTTTTCCTTTTCCGGATTGGTCGATCCAAACGAGGGTGTGTTTGAGCCAGTTTTTATCATCTCTTTCGAGGTAATCTTCTCTGGAATGGGCGCCTCTGCTTTCTGTTCTAAAAAGGGCGCTTTCAAGAGTGGCAAGGCCCTGTTGGATGAGATTTTTAAGCTCTAAGGTTTCCATCAAATCTGTGTTCCAAATGAGAGAGCGGTCTTCAATTTTTACTATCTCAAAATCACGCCAAATCTCTTCCATTTCATGGAGGCCTTTTTCCATGAGTTCCTGTGTTCTAAAAACGCCACAATAGGTTTGCATGGCTTTTTGAAGGCGAAGGCGTAACGCGGATGTTTTATGCTTGCCTCTTGCCTCGCGCACTTTATCGAAATTATCCAAAATTTCCTCTGAATTATCACTCTGGGCCACGACAGGCTCGAGATTATCGCCTAAAATTTCCACAGCGCGTAAGGCAGCAGCTCTTCCAAAAACAATCAGATCCAGCAAAGAGTTTGTTCCCAAGCGGTTTGCGCCGTGGACAGAAACACAGGCTGCTTCTCCAATGGCCATGAGTCCTTTGATGACGTGATTTGGATCGCCATCTTTGAGCGTTACAACTTCGGCGTGATAATTGGTTGGGATTCCGCCCATATTGTAATGAACCGTTGGTAAAATGGGGATGGGTTCTTTGGTTACATCCACGCCTGCAAAAATTCTAGCGGTTTCCGTGATCCCTGGTAAACGTTCTTTTAAAACATTTGGATCTATATGCTCGAGATGGAGGTAAATATGGTCTTTTTCTGGGCCAACGCCTCTTCCTTCTAAAATCTCAACTGTCATTGCCCGACTTACAACGTCTCTTGATGCAAGATCTTTCGCATTGGGTGCATATTTTTCCATGAAACGTTCACCAAGTGCGTTTGTTAAATATCCGCCTTCTCCCCTTGCGCCTTCGGTGATCAAACAGCCTGCCTTATAAACGCCTGTGGGGTGAAATTGGATAAATTCCATATCTTGTAAGGGGAGGCCTGCGCGCAGGGCCATGGCGCTGCCGTCTCCTGTGCATGTATGGGCAGATGTGCAGGAAAAGTAGGCTCTTCCATAACCACCCGTTGCCAAAACGACCAGCTTTGCATAAAAACGATGGAGTGTCCCTGTGTCCAAATCCCAGGCGATAACGCCAATAATGTCTCCTGCTGCATTTTTCAAAAGATCAATGGCAAAATATTCAATAAAAAATTCAGAATTGTGTTTGAGGCACTGTTGATAAAGTGTATGCAAAATTGCATGTCCCGTGCGGTCTGCAGCTGCGCAGGCGCGTTTTGCCATGGATTCTCCATAGTTGATGGTGTGTCCGCCAAAGGGACGCTGATAAATTTCTCCTTTTTCAGTGCGCGAAAAGGGAACTCCCAAATGCTCGAGCTCTATCACCGCTGATGCCGCATTTTTACACATATATTCAATGGCATCTTGATCGCCGAGCCAATCGGATCCTTTGATGGTGTCATACATATGATATTTCCAATTATCGCCATCGCCCATGTTTCCAAGAGAAGCCCCAATGCCGCCTTGAGCTGCAACGGTGTGACTGCGTGTTGGGAAAACTTTTGTGATACAGGCAACTTTAAAATTCTTAGAGGACATGCCAAGGGTTGCTCGAAGCCCCGCGCCGCCTGCTCCAACAACAATGACATCATAAAAATGATCTTGAAGCGAATATTTATTGGTCATGTTCTCATGCTCCTTTTAGGCATAAAATCGTCAGGAAAATCCATGTTATACCCACAAGAAAAACATGCCCCCATTTCGATAAAGTTAAAATACGCTCTTTCCAATTTTCGGGGACATAATCTTGAATGATAATTTCAAGGCCAAGAAAGCTGTGCGCAAAAATCGAAGAAATAAAAACGCCAAAAATGAGCGCTTTTCCAAAGCTGAACCAAGAGGCTAAAAGGTTGAAATCTAATTTTGTCCATTCAACAACGGAATATATAACAGAAGGAAGCAGAGCTAAAATAAACAGCGCGCTGAGTCTTTGGAGTAACCATAATTGATTCATTTTAAGATTAAACATAGATTGCTCTCCACAGTAAAAAGGTTGAGATCAGCGTTAATGCTAAAATGATCCATCCCGTGATTTTGATAAACCCTGGCTCAAATCCAATGTTTAGATCCCACAGCATATGGCGTATACCATTGAGTGTGTGATAAAAAAGCGCCGCTCCGTATGCCAAAAATAACCCTTGTACGATCCAAATTTTCAGGAACCACTGCGTTAAGGGTTGCAGGCTTGTAAATACAGCCAATATGGCTAAAAATTTCACAAGGCCAACCGTTCCAAAAAATAAAATAACCCCAGCAATACGATGGGAAATTGACATGATCGCATTCATATCAAGCTTATATATGGATAGATGAGGAGAAAGAGGCCGCTTCATTGAGTATATACCTTTGTTCTTATAAGTTTATTTCCAGACATAATCTCATGTAAAAAAAGGCCAGTCAATAACGTTTTTGCGCCAAAGCGTTTCTTTATGAATTCGAGACCAGAGAAAGAATATGTTGGAGCTCTTTTTCAAGTAAAAATTTATCTTCACATTCGATCATAATGCGCACAAGTTCTTCGGTTCCGGATTTGCGAATAAATACTCGGCCCACACCTTTCATGGAATCTTGAATTTTTTTGATCTCATTTTTAAACGACTCTGTTTCAATGATGGAGCTATCTTTGAGCCTTAAAGAACGCAGCTCCTGCGGGACAGGTTTGAATTTTTGGAAAAAAGAATCTCTGTGATCGTCTTTCACATAACAAGACAAAATATGCAGAGCTGCCAAAAGGCCATCGCCTGTTGGGCTATAATTGAGCATAATAATATGCCCCGATTGCTCTCCGCCAAGGGGGTAGCCATTTTCAATCATGGCCTGATAAACGTACCGGTCACCAACTTTTGTGCGCACAAGGTTGATATCATGCTGCGTTAAATATTTTTCAAGGCCTAAATTGGACATCACCGTGGCAACAAGATTTTTTTTGGCGTCATTTTTAAGTTCAGATGAAAGAATAGCCATCAATTGGTCGCCATTGACCAATTCACCCGAAGAATCCACAAATAAAACACGATCTCCATCTCCATCAAAGGCGATTCCCAGGTGACAGTTATGTTCTTTGACCGTCTCACAAAGAGCCTCGGGAGAAACTGAACCTCTTTCTTGGTTGATATTCAAACCATCTGGATTGACGCCAATTTTAACAAGCTCTGCGCCCAACTTTTCAAAAATCTCAGGTGCAATTTCATGAGTGGCTCCGTGAGCGCAATCAAGGGCAATTTTCAAGCCCGATAGATCAAGGGGGAAGGGCAATGTTTCTAAAAGAAATTGGCCGTAACTTTGTGCAAATGAAAATGTAGAGGATTCCCCCTTTGACTCTTCGGGCACGTCACTTGAAAAAAATAATTCTTCGATTTTGTGCTCTTCCTCATCGGACAACTTTGCGCCATTGCTTTTAAAAAGCTTAATCCCGTTATCTTGATATGGATTGTGGGACGCGGAAATCATAATCCCTAAATCTGCTTTGAGATGCTTGGTCATAAAAGAGAGAGCTGGTGTTGGTAAAATGCCTAAACTGATCACGTTGATGCCGAACTTCAAAAATTGTTCACTCAAAAGCTTTTCAATCACAGGACCAGATTCCCTTGGATCAAGGCCAATGGCAATTGTTGGTTGATGGGTTTGTTCATTCAGCCAAAAGGCAATCGTCTTCCCAAAATTTTGAATCGACTCCGAGTCCAGTGGATAAACGCCATATTCTCCTCGAATACCGTCTGTGCCAAATAGTTTTTTTGACATTTCCTCTTAAACCCCGGGTTCTGGGTTTGGATCAAGAGTCGGTTTCTTTTTGCGCTTTGTCAGATCTAACGTTGAAAATCCTTCTGGCTCTGATGCTGCAGCAGGTTCTTCTATAATGCGTTCAATTTTGCCGCCTGTTAAAAGCGTCTTAATCTCTTCTCCCGTAAGGGTTTCATGTTCTAAAAGAGCCTGCGCAATGATTTCAAGCTGATCTCTATGCGTTGTCAAAATATTCGTCGCAACCTCATAACAATTGTTTACAATCTTTTTAATTTCTTGGTCAACGATTTCAGATGTGTTTTCCGAGATTTGCTTATGTTCATTTGTGGGTTGCTCGTAATTTAAGGGCCCTAAAACATCGCTCATTCCCCATTCAACGACCATACGGCGGGCATAAGAGGTCGCAACTTTAATATCTTGAGATGCGCCTGTTGTAATCAATTCTTTGCCAAAAATCATGTCTTCAGCAATACGTCCTCCCATGGTCATGGCGATGTTATCCAGCAACTTTGCTTTTGACATAGAGATCGCGTCACGTTCAGGTAAATGCTGAACCATTCCTAAAGCTCGCCCACGGGGAAGAATTGTGGCTTTGTGAATCGGATCGCTGTGAACCAAATGATAGCTCACCAAAGCATGGCCACCTTCATGGTACGCCGTGATTGCTTTTTCTTTATCATCCATCAAAGACTTACGTTCAGGTCCCATGAGAATTTTGTCTCTTGCGATTTCAAAATTTTCCATGCTGATTGTGCTGCGATTCTTGCGCGCGGCTAAAAGGGCGGCTTCATTGACCAAATTTGCCAGCGAAGCTCCAGAAAACCCAGGGGTTCCCCTTGCAATCACCTTAAGGTCTACACTTTTATGAAGAGGTGTCTTTTTTGTATGTACCTGAAGGATCTTTTCCCTGCCCAGCAAATCAGGGTAGGGGACTGTAATTTCACGGTCAAAACGACCTGGGCGCAAAAGGGCTGGATCCAGAACATCTGGGCGGTTTGTGGCGGCAATAATGATCACGCCTTGATCTCCATCAAATCCATCCATCTCCACGAGCATTTGGTTTAACGTTTGTTCACGCTCGTCATTCCCTCCACCAATTCCAGCGCCACGGTGGCGACCAACAGCGTCGATTTCGTCGATAAAAATGATACATGGAGCATTTTTGCGGCCCTGTTCAAACATATCGCGTACCCTGCTTGCTCCAACGCCCACGAACATCTCCACAAAGTCAGATCCAGAAATGCTAAAAAAGGGCACATCTGCCTCACCTGCAATCGCTTTTGCAAGCAATGTTTTGCCCGTACCTGGAGGTCCCACAAGCAATACGCCTCTTGGAATTTTACCGCCAAGTTTTTGAAACTTTTTTGGGGACTTTAAGTATTCGACTATTTCTTCTAAATCTTCCTTTGCTTCATCAATTCCGGCAACATCGTTAAACGTTACGACGTTTTTGCCTTCTTCCATGAGCTTTGCCTTTGATCTTCCAAATCCCATGGCTTTACCGCCAGATCCATTCATTTGGCGCATAAAGAAAACCCAAACGCCAATCAAAAGAAACATGGGGAACCAAGAAAGGAAAATTTGAAGTAATGAGGGCATGTCTTCATCCATGGGGACAAAGCGTACGCGCACATTTTTTTCCTGCATTTTATCGGCAAAAATTTGTGGATTTCCAATTTGAGCCGTAAAAACTTCACCTTCATATTTTGCAATAACGATATTTCCCTTTATATCCACTTCAGAAATCGTTCCCTGAGTTGCCCGGTTCATTACTTCAGAATAGGTTAAAGACTTGTAAGAATGTTTATTGGAGCCTTGATAGTAATTTACGACAAGAAACATGCCAAGGATTATCGCACCCCAAATCGCTATCTGTTTAAAAAGATTGTCTTTATTGTTCATCAAAACCTCCATCGTTATCGCTTAAGTGTGTAAAAGGAATAAATGAAATTGGCTCTTGCTTCACCGAAAGCTTCACTAGATTCCATCCTTTTTCTTTTAATTCTCTTTCAGAATACTCTATTTCAGGTAAAAATACAATTAAATTTTCAAAATAAATAGAGGGGAGTAAAGTTTTTGTTTTTGAAAAAAGGAAGTTGATATATCCTGTTTTTTTTAAATGAATGCAATCGTTTCTTCCTAAATCTTTGAATGCAAAAGGTCGTGGAGAGGCTGTTATCGGTGCGAGCTCTAGCTTATAATACGCGAGACAGGATTTGTTTTTAGGGGATACGTACACATGATTTTTGGAAAAACACCAATACAACGAATAGGCGTCTATGGAATATCCTTTAGATAAAGACTCGATAATTTTTTGTGTGGTTGAAGATCTAAAAAATCCTTTAAATCCCAATAAACGGGCGACTTTTTCAATAAAAATGATTTTTATAATGTCGTGCTCGCCTCTCAAAAGAGAGTTTATTTTGAGCACACAGGGAATTTCCCATGACAAAACTTTTGTAAATTGGGCCAGAACATAATTTTCTAGATAACGCCTGATCTTTCCCAGAAGTTCGATAAAGTTTAAAAAAAGATTACGATCTCCTGGCGTTAAAGTGATGCTTCTGGCGGCCGATCTGAGGTATTTTTTATTTGTATTGGAAGGGTCCTCAATATAGGGGATGTTTTGTTTTTTTAAATAATCAATTAGCTTTTCTTTGGGGGTGTTTAAAAATGGCCTGGCTAAAATAACGCCATCTTTTTCCGTTAAAGCACTCATTGAAGCAAGACCTAAAATGCCGCTTTTTTGCCATATACGCATGATAAAGGTTTCTAAAAGATCATCTTGATGATGGGCTAGGAAAAGGGTCTTGATATGGTGGCTTTTGCAAAAATTGATCATGAGATCGTACCTTGCGTCCCTGGATGCTTTTTGCATTTTATTAAGAGCGCCGGATGAATCCCAATTGAGGGTGTGATGTTCGATATTTAAAGAGGTGCATATTGCTTTGATTTTCTCTGCTTCCTCTTTAGATTCAGCTCTGAGACCGTGATCAACGGTTAAAGCCGTAATATCTAAATTGTGTTTCTTACAGAAAAAGAGTAGGGCAGTACTATCTGCGCCTCCAGATACGGCAACGGCAATTTTCTTATTTACAATTAAGTGCTCGAAGTTTTTCAGTGGCATTTTGTCTCAAATCAGAAGATACCTCTTGCTGGGATAATGAAAGTAGCTTTTTTAAAGAAACGCATGCATCATTGTTTTTTCCCATCTCAATTAAAATCAATGAAAGAACCCAAATTCCTTTGCCGGTTTCAGAAGATCCTTTATACAAAATAAGGCCTTCTTTGATTAATTTTATCGATTTGTCATATTCTTTCCCGGCGTAATAATAATCGGCCAAAAAGAAATGAGCTTTAGCAACCAGAGGGTGGTCTTTATATTGGATTTTAAATTTTTCCACTAATTCTTCAAGCTTGGGGGATTTTGCGATTGCCAACTGCTTTATTTTTTCAAAATCCAAAACTGGATCTTTTAAAGATTGATACTGGGGGTCTTCATCAAGGGGATTGTTTTGATCTATGGGGTTTTTCAGAGGCGCTTGTAATGATTCTACGATTTCTTCCAAACGTTCAACTTTTTTTTCTAGAATTGAGATTTTGTTTTGCAAGATAAACAAATTTTCAAAACTGGGTTCATTTCTGGAAGATTCTTCTATTGCTTCGGGGGGTAAGATATCTGTTGGAGCATCTAAATGCGCATCTGTTTGACTTTGAGCGATGAGCCCATGAGAGGCAAGAAATATAAGAAAAAAATATACCATAAAAACTACCCTTAAAAAAATAAAAGCCGACTTCAAATAAAAGCCGACTTTTATGTTCATCATTTAAAATGACTTAGTGAGCAACAGTAACTGCGCGACGATTTTGTGAATGAGCCAATTCATCATTCCCAATAACCGCTGGACGGTTCTTGCCAAAGCTTACGACCTCAATACGATCTGGTTGAACGCCAAGAGCTACGAGGAAATTCTTTGCTGCATTTGCGCGTCTTTCGCCAAGACCCAAGTTATACGCTTCTGAACCGCGAACGTCAGTATGACCTTCTTCAGTGATTTTCACTTCAGGATTGCTGTTGAGCCACATTGCTTGGTGCTCAAGAACAGTTTGACCTTCTGTTGTAATATCGGACCTATCGTATCCAAAAAGTACACGGTCTCCGTTTGGACCTACATGAGATACGAAATCCATTTCAGCAGGTGTATTCACTGATGCAGCTGATGTTGTTGCTGCTGTGCTGGAAACTGTATCGCTGCAAGAAGACAACAAAGCCATAAAAGCAAAAGAAGATATTATTTTATGATTAAAACGCATAGTATTTATTACCTTTCATTTATTAGAAAACAATTATTTAAAAGTTTACAAGAGTTTAATTACAAACTCTGCTTGACCCTTTAATTTTTCTATCATAAAGTCGTAATATATTGAAGTTTTTTTGAAAGAAAAAACAACACTGATTGTGTTTTTTCTATTAATGTGATATAAAAACAACAGAAGAACTAAAATTTCTTTATAAGTATCAACACATAAGGATAACCAATGGATAAAGAATTTCTTGAAACCCAACTTGAAAGCTGCCGTCAAGAACACAAAAATCTTGATGATGAGCTTGTATCGCTTTTGAGCTCAGGAGCAATGGACGATTTATACATTCATAGACTCAAAAAGAAAAAATTGATTATCAAGGATCAAATCCGCATAATCGAAAGTAGACTTATGACCGACATTATTGCATGAAAGGGTAAAAACATGTCTTTCCTATCACAAAGATCGCTTAATATTAAACCTTCAGCTACTCTTGCCGTTGCAGCTGCAGCGTTGATGAGAAAAAAAACAGGAAAGGAAGTTTTTGATTTGAGCATTGGCGAACCTGATTTTCCAATGCCTCCTTACATCAATCATGGAATAGAAAATGCCCTAAAAGCCAACAAAACAAAATATACGGCTGTTGATGGGATTTTAGAACTTAAAGAAGAAATTTGTTTAAAATTTAAAAAAGATAACAATCTAGCGTATAATCCTGAGAACATCATTGTTTCAACAGGGGGAAAACAAGTCCTTTTTAATGCTTTTTTGTCTACTTTAAATCCAGGTGATGAAGTGATTATACCTGCGCCTTTTTGGGTTTCTTACCCTGAAATGGTGACGCTTGCCCAAGGTAACCCTATTATATGTCCCATGGAAGATCATTTCAAATTAACGCCTGAAGCACTTGAGAAAGCCATTACCCCTGCAACAAAATGGCTTATTTTAAATGCACCATCCAATCCAACAGGGATTGTTTATTCTGCCCATGAACTGGAACAGTTTGCGGCTATTCTTGTGAAAAATCCTCACGTATGGATTATGAGTGATGATATCTATGAACATTTAACGTATGACGATATCTGGTTTAAAAGCATTCTCAATATCTGCCCAGAATTGGCATCAAGGACGCTCATTATAAATGGATTTTCAAAGGCTTTTGCAATGACGGGTCTTCGTCTTGGATATGGAGCAGGGCCAGTTGAACTTATTAAATCGATGACAAAAATTCAGTCGCAATCCACTTCTAATGCCAGCTCTATTGTTCAATATGCCGGACTTACGGCTTTAAAAGGTGACATGAGTTTTCTTACAGAATGGAGAAGAGAATATCAAAGCAGGCGGGATTTATGTTTGAGTATTTTTTCAAAATCCCCTAAACTTTTTGTTCAAAAACCCCAAGGTGCATTTTATATTTTCCCGCGGCTTGTAGGAGTAACAGATGATATTCAATTTGCCGTAGGCCTTTTAGAGGAAACAGGGGTTGTTGTGGTTCCAGGATCCCCTTTTGGAGCTCCAGGGTATTTTAGATTGTCTTTTGCAACGTCTGCTGAGATTTTGAAAGAAGCATGCTCACGTATTGTTCAGTATCTTGAGAATCGGTTTGTATGAACATCTGTGAAAAGGTGTGACGCCGTATTCTAAAAGACCTTGTGTATGCTTTTTTGTGCCGTAACCGACATTTGTATCCCATGCATAATGTGGATAGTCTTGGTGAATTTTTTCCATAAAACGATCTCTTGTGACTTTTGCAATAATGGAAGCTGCGGCAATTGAATAACTTTTTGAATCCCCATCGATGATTGTTTCACAGGGCAGATGAATATGAGGTTTATTTTTTCCATCCACCAAAACAGCCTTGATATTTAAATTTTGGAGAGATCTTTTCATTGCATCATGCGTTGCTTTTAAAACATTTGATGCATCAACTTCTTGAGCAGAGGATTCAGCTATGGAAAATGTAATGCCTGGGTTATCAATTAAAAGTGTATAAATTTCTTCCCTTTGCTTTTTATTCAATTTTTTTGAATCATTGATCATGGACAAGATTTCTGAAGAAAGATCATGAATAACGGCGGCGCAAACGACAACAGGACCAGCCCATGCCCCATAACCAACTTCATCCACGCCCGCAACATCTGCGCCATATAAATGAATTAACTCTTGCTCATGGATAAAACTAGGCATTATGAATCTCGAGAATCACAGGCGTATGATCGGAAGGTTTTTCCAAGGCTCTTAAAGTTTTATCTGTTGAGACGTCTTTGATCAAATCTTTTGCGGCTTTAGACATCAAGAAGTGATCGATCTTGGCTCCTTTATTGCGCCTAAAGGCAGCGCCACGGTAATCCCACCAGCTATAATCGTAATGATCTTTAAAATGGTGTGGATTGATCAGTCCTTTTTCTATCAGATGAAAATAAGCTTCCCTTTCAAGGGGGCTTGCCAAAATCTCCCTCCATTCTTCTGGATCGGAGGCTTCGCGATCAAAGGGGATGATATTTAAGTCTCCACCTAAAATAAAGATATCTTTTATATCTGCTACATAATTGTTTAAAGCAGTTAAGAAACTCATTTTATATGCAAACTTAGGGTCATGGATATGTCCTCCATTGGGGACATAAATAGAGGCAATTTTGATCTTGCCTAAAATATATCCTTCAATATAGCGTGCTTGAGTGTCTTCAAAAAGCGGGATACCTCTTTGGATATCTTCTATTGGGTGCTTTGAAAGAATCGCAACTCCATTATATGTTTTTTGTCCGTGGGTATAAACATTGTATCCTTCGTTTTCGATTTCTTCCCTTGGAAAATCTTGATCCAAACATTTAATTTCTTGCAGGAGCACAACATCTGGCGCAGATTCCCTTACCCAGGAAATAAGATGAGGAAGTCTGACACGAACCGAATTCACATTCCAAGTGGCTATTTTCATGATATTTTTCTTTCTTCAAAAAGTTTGGAGAAGAGCATTGCAAAGGCCCCATTCCCATAGATATTTCCCACCGTAATAAAGGGATCAAAAAGAATATAGATTGCTGTAATCAGAGAAACCATGGTGGCGTCAAACCCAAGATATTCTTTTAAAATCGGACACAAAACCAGAATTCCTCCTCCTGGAATACCTACCGCCCCTAATTTTGCCATCAGCAATCGCAGTGAAACAAAAAAATATGTTTCAAATGCCGGAAAGCCGTGCCCAAAAGAAATTAAAACTGCAAAAGAAAGCAAAGAAATACTCACCGCGTCTCCAATCAAATGAGGATTAATCGAAATGGGAACCACAGCGCGCCCGATTGAGGGATTGGAGACATTTTTTTCAACGCCTTGAATCAAAAATGGCATCGCCATTGCGCTCGACATTGTGCTAAACCCAGTCAGTAAAGCCGGAAGCATATTTTTTACCGAATACATGACTTTTTTAACATTAAACCCGCATGCGATGAAATAAAGAAATGTGATATAGGAAAAAGTAAACGCAACCACATATAAAAGTATCCAAAAATAGTCTTTGATGATTGTGTCTAAATGTCCATCATGGGCAATCCTTAAAAGAAATCCAAAAATAAATAGAGGAATCAGGGGCATAAATATTTTATGAAGAAACAATAACGAGATTTTTGTTAATTTTTTAGACACGTTCAGACTCAATTCTGGATTGATCACCGGCATGAATATTCCAAAAAATAGCCCTAATCCAAGGGTGATATTAATAGAAACAATTTTGGGCAATCCAAAAGACCATAAAGGCGCAAGTTCTATTCCAGAAGAAACCAAAGGGGCGATTGTCATATTTTCTAAAAACAAATATTTCCCCAAAAAATAAGAAAATTGAAGGGCAATAAAGCCTGAGAAAAAAATAGCAGGTATAATTAAAATAATAAATTTAAATGCTGTGGATCTTAAAGAAACAAGGCCTTCAAACAAAAATGAAAAAATAATAAATGGCAAAACAAAAAGGAGAATCTCTTGAATACTTAGGCTGATGGCATAAAAAAAACTTTTTCCAGTTTCGGGAATATACGAAGCAAAAAAATAACACAATGCAAAAAGCATCAGCAGTATCAGGGGGAGTCGTTTTTCGATCATTTAATTTTATTTATCCTAATTATTTGGTTTTTTCTTTCCATGATAAGTATTTTGACCTATGAATGTCCATAATATTATCTTCGTAACCATATAATTTTGGATTGACAAGCTTTCTTCTCTTGCCATGGAATATAGGGATAAGGGCGTGTTGTTCCAGTAAAATCCGTTCTGCTTTTTTAAAGAAATTGAATGATCCTTTGTTTGTCGCGGCTTTAGACGCTTGCTCTAATAAAATTTCAAATTCCCGGTTTTGATATTTGCATGGATTTTGAGCGCTTAAGTTTGAGCTGAATACTTCTAAAAAAGTGCTTGGATGGGGGTAATCTCCAATCCAACCAGATCTTGCGATGGAAAAATCCCCTGTATTTCTCATTTGCAAATAAACTTTCCATTCAACTTCTTTAAATGTGACATCTATTTCAGAGCCAAAAGCATCTTTCCACATCCCTGAAATTGCGATCAAATTCTTTTTATGGGCCATATCACTATTGTATAGAATTTCTATTTTTAAAGGATTATCTTTGCTGAATCCGGCCTCTTGATAGAGACGTTTTGCTTTATCATTTCTATCATTTTTAATCATGTTATTAAGATTGAAATTTATTTTTTCGGGAGTATATCCGGATATTCCGCCTGGAACAATGCTGTAAGCTGGGGTTTCAGATCCCTTGAGTACGGTGTTAATGAGTGTTTCCCGGTCTATGGCCATAGACAACGCTTTGCGAAGTTTAAAATTATCCCGAATTTCAGGTTTTGACATATTAAAGGCAAGAAAATAAAATAGCAACCCTGGGTATTCATGATATGCACGCATTAAATTTTCATCAAGAAGCTGGATCCTTTCTACAGGGACATCTGTTGTGATGTCTAGGCTTTGTGTTTTAAAACGTTGGAATTCCTGGCTTTTATCTTCAATTGTGTAATAATATACAGTATCCATTTTAACATTATCTTTATCCCAATATGTGTCTGATTTATTGAGCATGATATGTGAAAGTGGTACGCGTTCAGCTAATTGATAGGCGCCATTGGTCACGATTTTACCAGGTGTTGCCCAATCTGACTCAGCTCCTTGAACAAGTTTTCTATTTAAAATAACAGCGGACCTGTGGGCTAAAAGATCGAGAAAATAACTTTTTGGAGAATTAAGAGTGATCACTAGAATATTAGGAGTTTCTGCAACAACGCCCAACTGGGAAAAATCTGTTATTTTTCCAGAATTAATTTCGGCGGCATTTTTGATTGGATAAAACATAAATGCACTCGATGCTCCGGTCGATGGATTCATCAATCGTCTGAAACTAAAAACAACATCGTGCGCACTCATTGGGTCTCCATTAGACCATTTTGCATCCCGTAGAAAAAAGCGATATTCTTTGCCGTCATCTCCTATTTCCCAACTTTCGGCTAAAGCTGGCAAGATCTCACCTTTTGGCCCATAACTGACCAATCCTTCGAAAAGATCATGAATGACCTGTGATTCATAAAATCCTAAAACTTTATGAGGATCTAAACTTTCAGGCTCTACTTGATTAGAACGTTTTACAATCTGCGGATCTGAATTTTCCGAAGATTCTCCTAAAAGTAGACCATTAAAGATAAGTAAAAAAAACAAAGAAATCCGAAGACTCATCCTTTAAATCCTGTTGCTATTACATAAATTTCTTTCGAATCCGAACGACTAGCATTAGGTTTAGCATGAAATACTTTATAAAACCTTAATTTCATTTCATTAAGTAGGGAACCTTCTGTGCCTCCTTGAAAAACCTTTGCAACAAAGACCCCTCCAACTTTGAGATGGTTAAGACTAAAAGCAAATGCGGTTTCCACAAGAAGAATAATCCTTAAATGGTCTGTATTGGCATGTCCAGTGGTAAGAGCGGCCATATCGCTTAAAATCACATCAACTTTATCTGCCCCAATATATCCCTTAAGGGACTCTTGAACATTTACATCTAAAAAATCCCCTTGGATAAAAGTGACATTTGGCAGAGCATCAATGGGGCTTAAATCAATCCCCAAAACTTTACCTTTTTCTCCCACAATGTCTGCTGCAATTTGACTCCATCCACCAGGAGCAGCGCCCAAATCAATCACTAACATATCTTTTTTCAAAAAACGATATTTTTCATTGAGTTCTTTGAGTTTGTAAGCGGCTCTTGACCGATATCCTTCTGTCTTTGCAGATTTCACATATGGATCATTGAGCTGTCTCAAGAGCCAACTTCTTTGAGACTGAGTCCTTTCCGCCCTGGATTTAAGCTTCGTGATTTTTCCTGTGGGGGACTTGGGTGGTTTTTTAGATGACATAATAATTACTTTCAGGTTTTTTTAATTGAGATTATAGTATATATCACCTTTTTGATTTTTTTTCAAATCCCATGACTATTTATCTTGTAAACTATAAAATAATATTTTTTAGATGTATTTTATGTTTGTTTGCTGTATTAGTTTTTAAATAACTAGTTATTTAACAAAACTTTGAGGGTTAGAAAATTGAAAAAGATTCTGGTATTTATTATTTTTACGATTCAGGCTTCTTTTGCGGGCAATGAGGAATACAAAATTGCAGCAAAAGTTAATAATCGGATTATTACAACGAATGAAGTGGCGATAAGAGCCG